>CALGBT010000028.1 GCA_937884235.1 uncultured Pseudomonadota bacterium | reverse complement strand
AGCTTACGGATCTCCAGAGTAGTACTACCCAGATTGACGCCGAACATGCCGGGTTTGATTTGCTCGATGGTCATGGAGTTCTCATGGCGACGCGCGGGTGCAACTTCCGCCTTGCCGCTGTCCAGCCGCATCGCGGACAGGCGCGGTTGCGCCGGCACGCCAGCATCAGCCAGAGAATCGTCAGAGGAACCGAAGTGCAATTGCTGCAACGTCGAGAGTGACGGGGGGGCCACGGACGGGATCTTGTGCACCGGAGGGCCAAAGCCCCACTCGTCATCGGTTGCACTGACCGCCATATCCTCTACTGGGCCGTCCAGCATCTCGGCCCCGGTAATGCGGTCGAGGAATCGCTCCACCCCACCCTCCAACTGCCCGTAGAGTTCTGGGGCCTCCTGCAGGGCGATGTTGAGCTTGGACATCAGTTTGCCTGACTCATTGTTGATGATGGGGACCAGGAAGCGTAGGAAAAGCGCCAGCATGCCGATGAGCAGGGCGTAGACAATAACGACTCCTACCCAACGGGCCACCCCGGCGCCGTGCAGGCGCGTCACCAACGGTTCGAGGATGTAGGCGATGAGGAGCGCAATGATGAAGGGGAGCAGTATCCCCCGCAGCCAGATCAAGCAAATAACGAAAAAGGCGATAATCGCCAGATAAGCAATCCAGGCAATCAGGCGTCTCTTCCCCTGCCCTCGGGGGCCGCTGCTCTTTCTGGGCACCTTGGCATACCTGGGCAAACCTACCTCCTACAATTCTTCCGGGGGGCCAAGGTCCAGGCTAGGGCCCACACCCGGTATATCCCGAGGCCTGAAAATCTCGTCCAAATCCGTTACATTGTCGGCGGCGATCAATTCCCGCCCCGGGTCACGGCAAGTGGCAGCCAGAATCCGGCAGTAATCTTTCGTCGTGGGGCACTTGGAATTCATGTTCTGGCAATTGTTGACCATGGCCCGCACGATTCTCTTCACAAGCTTCTGCCGACGGGACCACCAGCGCAACCAACTGTTGCTCCGTTCCTTGCCCCCCATACCCTGTGCGAAGCGCTTCTGAAATGGCCGTGGATAGGGGATGAAGCTGGCAAGAAAGGCAGCCTGTGCCGGCGACAGATACTCGGGTGGGAGGCCATCGAAGTAGTAATTGCAGGCCTCCTTGATACCGTAGACCCCGTCGCCCCACTCGATGACATTAAGGTAGACCTCGATGAGTTTCTCCTTCTCAATCTGCATTTCGATAAGCCAGGTCAGGATGATCTCCTGGAACTTCCGGGCCATGGTCTTCTCATGCGAGAGGAAGAGGTTCTTGACAAGTTGCATTGAGATGGTGCTGGCTCCCCGCACGAAACGGCCCTTCTCGAGATTGCGGATCACCGACATCTTTACCTGATAAGTGTTGAAACCCTCATGCCGGAAGAAGCTGCCGTCCTCAGTGGTGGTTACCGCCAGGACAAGCCAGGGTGAGATTCGAGAGAGAGGCACGTAATCAGGCCCTCCGCCGACCATCATCACCCGGTCACGGTCGGTGGGAGGACGGTGCCTGAAGGGTCCGGTGAGCATGTTGAAATCAACCTCTTTCCCCGGCACCTCAAGCTTGACCATGTCCTCCGCTGCCGCCACGTTGAAAACCATGTTGCGCAAATTCCTGCTGTCGGCGGCCATGGTCAGAGTCAGTCCCAGTCTGCCTCCCACCTGCATGCCTGATAGCCGGTCCCCCAAAGCTTTGGGGATAGAGGCCAACAGGTCGTCGACGGGGCCTGTGGGGATACGAATCTCCAGTTCAAACTTCGGGTAGTCTGGCACCATTGCTTCGATGGCAAAGGTGGTCGATACACCCTTAAGTTTTCCGAAGCCGAAGAAGATGGGCGAATTGGTTGCCACGCGCCGTCGCTCCAACTCGAAGACCAGACCGTTGCTGCCGTCATCTCCGAGGCCAAAATCCAGGCTCAGGTGGTCCAGAGCCTTGCTGGCAATCCGTGGCGAGATGATATTGAAATCATTCAAGCTACCATGACCCCAGACGCGAAACCGGTCTGTCTCTGTGGTGTAGGCAAAGCCCAAGACAGCGTTTTCAAGAAAAGTCTTCTGGTGGGCCTGCACCATCGCCGGCAGCAGAAAGCGGTAGGGATGGAGAGCCATCTTCTCGACGTTGAACTGGCCCTTGAGATCGCCGGTCGCAAGGTCAACTTCAGCAGTCAGAGAAGAACCGGCTTGTGCGTTGGCGACTGCCGTAGAGAAATCGGCCTTGAAGGAGAACTTCCCTCCCAGATTACCAGCCCTCCTGACCTTCTCAATACTTGCATTGAAGTTTGACAGTTCCGTGATCAGGCGGTCTCGTTCAAGCACGGCGTCGGAGTACTCGAATCGACCGTCCTTGATTTCTACCTTGTTCAAGGGGAAACGGTCGCCCAGCCGTAACATGGTGCGAACAAACCCGCGGACGCCCGCAGCTGTGGTCACCACTACGGACTCCAGGCCATGCCGGTAGGGCTCATGCATTACTACCGCCTCGCCGCCACCCTCCTCGAGGGCGTCGTCGATCTTGTCAGCCAAATCG
>CALGBT010000027.1 GCA_937884235.1 uncultured Pseudomonadota bacterium | reverse complement strand
TCGTGACCGTGTGCTCAACTCCCTCAGCCAGCGTCTCAACGGCTACGTGGTCGACGGGCAAGAGGATTTCGGTGTCAGCCTTAGGGGCGCGACGCATGAGCTTCTCAGCAGCAGCGAGCGACTCAATCTCAATCCTGGACTTGCCGAGCTTCTCGCCCCGCGCAGCCAGGAAAGTGAGGGCCATTGCTCCACCGATACAGATGGTGTCGACACGGCCCAGCAAGCTCTGCAGCAGTTCAATCTTGTCCTTCACCTTGGAGCCGCCAATAACGGCAGTGAAGGGGCGCTCCGGACCTCGGACAAGCCGCGTCAGACTCTCGACTTCCCGTGCGGCCAGTGGCCCCAGCCCCCTATCCTTCAGGTACCTTGGGATACCCACGATGGAAGCATGGTTGCGGTGCATGGTGCCAAAAGCATCGTTGACGTAGATGTCCGCAAGCGAGGCCAACTGCTTGGCAAACCCATCATTGTTTTCGGTTTCACCAGGATAGAACCGGAGGTTTTCAAGGACCATGATCTGCCCCTCGCGCAAAGCAAAAGCCATTTTGCGAGGACCATCGCCAATGCTCTCTTCCGACAATATGATTTCCATATCCAGCAGGTCTGCAAGGCGGGCCGCAACTGGTTCCAAAGAGAACTCTGCGACGCGCTCACCGCGTGGGCGCCCCAGGTGGGAACCGATGATTATGCGGGCCTCACGGCTCACCAGAGTCTGGATTGTTGGCAGCGCAGCTTGAATGCGCGTGTCATCGGTGATGTTGCCCTCAGCATCCAGCGGGACGTTCAGGTCGAGTCGCAGAAAGACCCTTCGGCCGTCCAGCGACAACTCATCCAGCGTTCTTACAGGCATCCCGAAAACCTCTCCAGAAATCAGACGAAGCACCTTACGAACTAAGGGCCAAAACGTCAATAGTTATTTGCCCTTCGCAGACCCCTCTAAATGAGTGGTTTGAATTGCAGCGAACCTCGGCTAGAATAGCGCGGTCGTATATTTTGCCTGACCATGAGAGGAACATGATACCCCGCCGACTGCTCGTTGTGGATGATGCTCCTGCCATCGTTGAGATGATCACTGAACATTTCGAGGCTCAGGGCCATATCGTCGAATCAGCCGGCAGTGGGGGGGAGGCTGTAGCGCTGCTGCAGAAAGGCTTTGATGGCCTGGTCATCCTGGACTTCAAGTTGCCCGATGTCGAAGGCCTTGAACTCCTCGATCGGGTCAAGCAATTGGCACCCCACGCTGCTGTTATCATGATTACCGGACATGGCTCCATTGGCATGGCTGTTGAGGCGGTTCAGAACCGGGGGGCGTTTTACGTTCACAGCAAGTCGGAAGAGGGGTTTCTTGAGAAGCTCTCCGGAACCGTTGGCAACGCCCTTCGGCAGCTTGATACCTCTGCCCGTCTCCGCACCCTTGAGAACCAGATCGGCTTGCGCTACAGTTTCGATGGCATCGTTACTCGTTCCCCGGGCATGCAGGCCATCTTTCGCACCCTGCAAAACGTCGTCGAGAGCAAGGTTTCGGTGTTGGTGCAGGGCGAGAGTGGCACCGGCAAAGAGCTGGTGGCCAAGGCCATTCACTTCACCGGGCCGCGCCGGGAGCAACCTTTTATCGCAATCAACTGTGCCGGCATCCCCGACACCCTTCTTGAGAGCGAACTGTTTGGTTACGAGAAGGGAGCCTTCACCGGGGCCTATGCCCGCCGGGCCGGGAAGTTTGAGCAGGCCGATAAGGGGACCATCTTCCTTGACGAGATCGGAGAGATGAACCTCGCTTTGCAGGCCAAGATTCTCCGCGTTCTCCAAGAGAAGTCCTTTGAGCGTCTGGGGGGGGCAGAGACCATCCAGGTGGATGTGCGCATTATCTCGGCCACCAATTGCAACCTCGAAGAGGCCGTTCGCAGCGGTAGTTTTCGGGAGGATCTCTTCTACCGGCTGTCAGTCTTTCCAGTCGACCTGCCACCGTTGCGGAAGCGCATGGAAGACGTTGAACTCCTCGCCGAGCATTTTCTGCAGCGCTTCGCCGAGGAGGAGAACAAGCAGATTGAAGGGTTTACTCGACGTGCCATGGAACGTCTTACCAGTTACAGTTACCCGGGCAACGTTCGACAACTCGAGAACGTGGTTGCT
>CALGBT010000026.1 GCA_937884235.1 uncultured Pseudomonadota bacterium | reverse complement strand
TCGGCGGAACTGGCCTTGCCCCGGGGTAACCAACTGCGCAAGAGGGAATCCTTGCCCGTAATGAGACCGGTGACAAGCTCTTTGAGCCGGAGACGCTCCAACAAGCCTGGCGTGTGGCGTTTCACTTTGACGGTCCTGCCGGTCATCGACCTACCTCAAAACATGCGGCCAGGAATCGCGCAGACGGCGCTGACCCTGTCCCGCCCCATAGTAGCAGAATCGCCCGTCGGAAATCCAGGACTTGGTGGACGGAGACGTACGCGACTGGGGCCTGTGAGAGGCACGGGGGAGGCCGGAGCAGAGCATCAATCATGGTATGTCCTCTCGAATAACGAATTCTGCGAGGGCCTTTTCCGACAGGTCCTTAGCCCCCGTGTAGTCCAGGAGCACGCCCGATTGCAATGCCATCTGCCTGAGCATCAGTGGGAGCGAGACGATTCCCGGTGGCGGCTGCAAAGCTGCAGTTGCGGGTTGCACGACTCCAGCAAAGTTGACGTAGCTGCCCCCCTTCTCAAAATGTGCCGCCAGGGGGACCAGGGTATGGGCGATGCGCGTGACCTGGTTGTGCCGCCAGGCGAAGAGGAGAACGCGCCCGGCCTGGTCTGGCTGGTCTGGGCGCGGTAGCTCTACCTCTGCGCCGAAACAGACAACGGCGCCCCACTGGCGATGCTCAGCAAAGAGGCCGGCTGCCGGCAGCAGTTCAATTCCGCAGCGGCGCGCCAGATGGGCCAGTCCCCGGGCGTTGGCCGCCGGTTGGGGATTGCGTAGCAGGCTATCACCCGTACCGTCGGGCAGGAGCCCCAGGAAGGCCTCATCGGTGCCCACGAACTGCCGGGCAAATGAAAAGACGGCAAAGGCCTCTTCGAGACTCAGGCAACCATCTAGCACCAGAGCCACCTGTCCGCCCGCGCTAATCTCCGTTTGTAGCCAGCGGCCGCCGGCCAGGGCTGCTGCCATTGGGGGAAGCAGCAACTCCTCATCAGTGCGCAAGCCGACGTAACCCCGGGTAACCCGGTCAGAACCGTATTTCGGGTAGGCAAGGCGACCGGCATCGCAAGCCCACCACCCGTTGACCAAGGGGGCGTATCGGGGCTGCAGGCGATAGATGGTATTGCCGGCATGGCAGACGGTCAGGGCACATCCGCGGGAACACTCAGGACAGATGGATGGCGTCTGCTCAAGGACCCAGGCGGGTTGCCGGAAACGGAAATCACGAGAAGAGAGGGCTCCCGACGGACACAAATCAACAGTGCAGAGCGAGTACGGGTCGGTGAAAGACCGCCCCGGGCTCAGCCCGGCCACGGAACGCTGCCCAGCCAGGGCCTGCACCAACTGGTTGCTCTTGCTGACCTCCTGGCAGAAGCGGATGCACCGAGAACAGTTGATGCACCGTTCCTGGTGCAGGAGCACGTTTTCACCAATGACCGTGGGCGCTTTGCAGTGATGCTCGGAGGGGCGGCTTCTGGCCGACCCTGCACCGTGCCGGAAGTAGTTGGTCTGCAGCGCGCATTCCCCGGCACTGTCACAGACGGGACAATCCCTGGGGTGGTCGGCCAGCAATGACGCCAGGACGCTCCCCCGTGCCTCCAACGCCAGCGGTGAGGTCGTGCGCACGACCATGCCAGCTTCCGCCTTGGCCGCGCACGATTGCACTGGCGAAGCGGTGCCTTCCACTTCCACCAGGCACATGCGGCAGCTCGCTACTGTGGACAGTGAGTCGTGGTGGCAGAATACTGGGATGTCAATGGCCAGCGCGCGCGCGGCCTGGAGAATGGTCGTCCCGTCGGGCACCTCAATTTCCCTGTCATCAATGGTCAGAAGGGGCAAATGGTCACCTCACCGATCTATCTCAGAGCCAACCGCGTTAAGTGAAGCAAAGGTCACAACAATGTCGGCAAAGCCGCAACCCTGGAGCATCTGTGGGAGACCCTGCAGTAGCGCCAGGCCCGGGGAACGAACGTGCAACCGATAGGGGCGACCGGAACCGTCGGAGACCAGATAGAAGCCCAATTCGCCGTTGCCACCCTCGACAGACCCGTAGACCTCGCCCCGGGGTACCAATGGTCCGTCAATGGTCAGCTCGTACTGAGCAATCAAGCCCTCCATGGTGCCTAGGACGTCAGCCCGGGGCGGGCGAACGACCCGCCAGTCAGCAGCGCAGATCGCTCCTTGAGGAATCTGCCGGAGACACTGACGAACGATGCTGATGGACTGGCGTATCTCCTCCAGTCGCACCAGATATCGGTCGAAGTTGTCGCCATTCTCGCCCACGGGGACGGCAAAATCCAGGCG
>CALGBT010000025.1 GCA_937884235.1 uncultured Pseudomonadota bacterium | reverse complement strand
GCCCCCATTTCTCGGGCCTCTACGCCGACCTCGCGGATGCGCCGGACCTCACCGGCTTTGTCACCGCCGATGATGTGGCGCAGGCGCTGGACGATCTAGGTGCGGTGCTACTGGCCGATGGCTCTGTCGTCCTTGAGGGCAACCTGGATTTTGCCGGATTCCAGGGCCTCAACCTTGCGGTGCACAATTCCGAAGAAGCGCCCGCAGAGCCCGTCACCGGCCAGCTCTGGTGGGATCTCAACGAGGCTTTGCTGAAGGTTTACACGGGTGAGGGGTGGTCTGGCATCGGCACCGGCGTGGCCGCGGATATCTCCTGCCCCGAGTGCGTCGACGCCGCCGATGTGGCCTTCACCTTTGCCGCCGCCGATCAGAAGGGCGGGGCCGCCTTGAACGTCAACTGCTTCCAGTGCATCAACGCTGACGAAGTGAGCTTCGCCTGGGCCAAAGGCGTGCTCCCCGGCGGTGACGCCGAGCATGCCCTCACCGCCGATACGGCCACCTCGGCACTCACTGCCGAGACTGCCAGCGACGTCGAGTGCCCTGGCTGTGTCAATGCCGGGGATTTGGCCGCGGATGCAGTCCATTCGCAGAAAGTGCTCTTCGACGATAGCAAGACCCAGTTGGGTGCGACCACGGTTCAGGGCGCCTTCGAGAAGATGATGGCCGGGGGCTCAGGTGCCGTCGAGGGCATGGGAACTATCGTGCCCTACGTGCAACAGTGGGGCCTGCCCGCCTATGGCAAAGCCGAGAATCATATCCACCTGATGAATCCGTCGACACCCAAGGTAGTGGCTCACGTCTACGCCAGTGAATCGACCAGCTTCGCCACTTCCAACAACCTGGTGGTGGCCTACAACCACAATCCCAACCAGTATAGCCAGGTCGCACAGGGCACTGCCGGCGACAACGCTTTGGAGGTGACCAATCCCTCCATCTTCAACTACGGCAATCACATCCTGATTCACCAGTCGGTGGGGACGGGCGGCAATGGCACCAATGCCGGGAAATGGGAGCTGAGTCAGGTCATCGGCGTCAATGGCAACACCCTGTTGCTGGCCAAAGCACTCAACAACACCTACTCCTCTGGGGACTGTAACTCTGGTGCGGCGCAGGCCGTGGTGGCAGCTTCCTACAACCTGCTGGAGGTCACCTCAGGTGGCAAGATCTACCCCAGTGAGAACTTCGTGGGGGATGAGCAACGGGGCGGCATTGTTTATATCCGGGCCCGCAAGATCGTAGTGAAGTCTGGGGGGGCGATCGAGGTCAATGGCCGCGGTTTTGAGGGCGGCAACAACTACTCTTGCAATCAGGACACAGAGCGGGGCCATTCTGAGTGCAGCACCTGCGAGAACGCGGAGAATTATGGTCGTCCGGCAAACTGTTCAGGAGGCGGTGGCTCAGGGCACGGTTGCAACGCACCGGCCTACGGTGCCCCCGGTGGTGGCGGGAACAAGACCGCTGGTAGTGCTGGCACTGGTTCGCAAGCGGGTGCTGGCGGCTCTTCCAAGGGCGATGGAGAACTTGCGACGTTGCATTTTGGCGGAGGCGGTGGAAAGGCCGTGACTCCTGACGGGGGAAATGGTGGGGGCATCATAGTCTTGGGAGCCGAGACCATTATTGTCGAGCCTGGAGGCACTATTTCGGCCAACGGGGCCAGCGCCGGCAACGATGGGAACTATGCCGGTGGCGGCGGCGGAGCGGGCGGTACCGTGGCCCTCTACGCAGAACAGGTAATGAATAGTGGCACCATTTCCGCCACGGGAGGCACCGGTGGCACTGGACCTCAGGGGAACGGCGGCAACGGCGGCGATGGCTGGGTGGTTCAACTCGACCCCGTCTCCGGCGTGGTCAACGAGTCCTATCCCAAGGGTCTGGAGCTCTACGTGGATGGAGAGGAGATTACCGCTCTCATCGGTGACCCCAACGGCAAAGGGGCACCATACTGGGATGCTGCCAACGGGAAGTGGGGCAAGGATGGGCTGACTGCCTGGTCCACCGGACCCCTGGACCTTACCGGCGCGGCCAACTGGACCCTGGGCGAGCACGTTGTTGCCCTCCACGAAACCGGTGGTGCGGGCGGCGAGTTGAAGCTCTACCTCTATGTCATCTATCCCTACTCGAAATCGAGTCCGCCGGTGAACGATACCTGCGATCAGCCGGTGATGCTGAACCTGGCTGGACCCGTGACCGTCACCGGTTCCACCGAGGATATCATGGGTAAACTGAAGGCCACCGATGCCCACTCCGGGCCCTTCTGCGGTGGCTCCGGCGGACCGGAGGTGGTCTACGCCTTTACCCTGGATGATTGGCGGCAAATGGCCATTTCGGTTACTTCAGCGCACACCCCACGGATCTACATCAAGAAGGATGATTGTGCCGGTGGCGAGGTGGTGGCCTGTGGCGAGAAGAGCTTCGCCACTGGAGTGCTGCAACCGGGAACATACTACCTCTTCGTCGATGCTGACGGCAATCTGCAGAAGGGGGATTTTGCGCTGACGGTTACGCCGGCGCCCCCCGATGCTCCGGCCAATGACTCCTGCGCCGCGCCGCAGCAACTGGTCTTCCAGAACAACACATCCCAGGTCTCCGGCATGACCCTCTTCAGTGCCGATAACTACTCTGCTGCCTGCGGCGGTGCCGGGGCACCGGAGAATGTCTTCCAGTTCACCGTGCCGGCGGGCATGTCGGCGCTGAATATTTCCGTGGATGCTGACTTCGCCCCAACCATGTATCTGTCCAAGGAGAGTTGCGAAGGGGCCCCCATCGCCTGCGTCCCCGCTGATACCTATCAGATGGGCTGGCCGGGGCAAGGCACCTACTACCTCTTCCTGGACGGGAAGACCGCCGATGCCAAGGGGCTGTACACCCTGACTGTGACCATGAGTCAATAGCTGCAGATTGGAGAACACTATGAAGAGAATCGCACTGACCATTGGATTGTTGGCTTTGCTGACTGCCATGCCGGCCCAGGCTGCGGCCCCTGCCGCACTGTCTTATCAAGGGTTTCTCACCGATTCTGTGGGCAACCCGGTGACCGGGACGTGGACTG
>CALGBT010000024.1 GCA_937884235.1 uncultured Pseudomonadota bacterium | reverse complement strand
TATCTGGGGCCAGCGCGTAGTTCTCGGGGTCTTCGTAGTACATGCGCAGGTCGAGGCGCTTACCCACTTCACCGCCGGCATGATAGGAGACCATGGTGCTCACTCCGCCGGAGTGCAGGCGGGCGCCCAGGACATCAGAGCGGGTGCTGGTTCCCTTGCCGAAATAGCCTCCTGAGAGATGGAACTTGAGGCCCTTGATTATCTGGACGTGGCCACCGCCGAGGAATCCGTAGAAGGTGCGTTCGACGAACTGGTTGGTGTTGCCTCCGGGATTGTCGAGGATGTCTTCGGCCGGGGAGCGCACGAGCGCGGTCTTGAGGCCGATGAAACCACCGAAGTTGGGAGTTTCGCCGCTGAGCAAGAGTGCCGGCACCAGGCCACGGGTGAAGTTCTTTGGGAAGACCCTGGTGCCGCCCCAGGAGATATCATAGTGGTAGCCCAGTCGGATGCGGTCTGAGTCGACGGGGTACATGGTCAGCTTGACCTTATGGTCTTTGATGGGAGTCCAGTTGAGGGAGAGGAAGGTGGAGTCGTCGTAGAGGTAGTAGTCGCCCTCGTCGTTGACGGCCATTTGCAGTCGCAATGCCCCTGCGGGGTAGAGGTCCCCGGTATCGATGGTTTTGTACAGGCTCAGGCGGGTTGCGGTCTTGTTGAAGACGCTCCCGCCGACCCGGTCAACGCCGTTTTCAGCCTGTCCGCCGATGTATGCGGCAGGGCTGTTCTTGCGGGTTTCGCCCGGGTCCTTGAGGATATCGTCGTCGGCAAACGAAAAGGAGATTGTCGTCTCGTCAAATGCCTGTGCGAATGCCGCTGATGCCGTGAGCAAGCTTGCGGCTGTGACTGCTACCACCACTACCAAACGCAAAGTACGCATTCCGTCCCTCTAGTCAGCAAAGTCAAAATCTTCGTCAAACCGTGGAACCAACATGGTCATCTGCAGGCCGCAGGACTCTTTCTTTCCCGGTTTGGGGTCACAGAGATAGATGTGTCGCAGGTTGCCCGTAATGGAGTTCAGCTTCTGCTCCGGGCAGAGATACTCCCAGAAAAGGGTATCGCCGATGAGCACCCTGTGGGGGTTCTCCACGAGGACCTCTCCGGAGGCGGAGTCGACGATGTCCGGGCAGTTGCCGGACAGGTCCGCCGCACCAACATAGGGAATCTCCAGGGGGACCTTGTCCTTGAGCATGTCAATGCCCACAAAGAACTTCTTGCCCAGGGTCGCATAGGCGGCCATCTGGGAGTACTTGAAGAAGCTTTCGAGCTGAGTGCAGATGGGATCCAACTGGCATTCGTCTCGACAGGCATCGTCGTCGGAGTTCGGGGGAAACTGCCCGTTTTCGTCAGAATCGCAGGCTATGAAGCGGTTGGCTGCTTCGACGTTCTTGATCTGAATGAGGTTCGACTCGAAGGGCTCGAGCGCTCTTGCGTTGTCCATCATCTGGTCGGCGTAGTCGCTGCTCTCTGGTTCTTCCGCGCGGAGCAGACTGGTGACATCTACGGGGTCGGGCACTTTCAGCGAGACGTCAATCTCCCGGTTGTTGCAAGCTCCCTTTGGCCCCTTACTCTTGACCGCGGCTTCGTAGGTGGGGAAGGTCATTTGCGTGTTCCCTTCATACTCGACGACGCCGCCGGTGAAGGAACAGATGAGGTCACCGTAGCCGATGCCTTCCGGTTTATTGAAGGTGTAGAAGAAGAACGCGTTGTAGTAGCCCGGTGTGCCTTCGTCATCCAGGGGGTGTTTCTGGTCGTCGAGGTCAGTGGCGAAGAAGCCGCTGGCGATGACGTTGGTCACCACCATCGCCCCCTTTTCAACAAAGACATTCTGGCCCGCCAGGGGGGAAGTCGAGACCTGGTCGGTGTACTGGAGGTGCCAGATGCGCGGGTTCTCGAAGTGCAGTGCCGGGGAGAGGCCGGTGGCGAAGCTTGCCTTCTCTTCCTCGGGGTCGTCGGGGCTGGTGCAGTTGGGGTCTGCCTGGTCTATGAGGCCGTCATCATCGTCATCCAGTTCATTGTTGCAGGGCCCGTACTGCTCCGAACTGTGGCCGTTGCCATTGTCTTCCACCCAGATAAAGCTTTCGCCGAAGGTCTGGGCGATGTAGACCTTGGCGGCCTCAACCTCGCCGTCGGTGAGGGTGATGTACTCGTAGGGGCCAGGGATCATGCCGGGGACTACGTGCAGGTGGACCTGCCGTTCGCCGGTCAGGGCGAAGGGCTTGCCGTCCCGCCCCAGTGACTTGACGTCGAGGAAGATAGGCTGGGCGCACATGCGGGCGCAGTATTCCCCGGTGGGGCAATCGTCGTCGGTTTTGCAGGTGATGTGGTTGTTGATGGCGCAAAAGCCGATGCACTCTTCGGCACCGGGGCATGGGTTCTCAGCGCAGGACGTGCCTGAGATGTAGTTGAGGGGCTTGTCCGGGCTCCCCGTCTTCTGACCCTTGTCGGCGGTGAGTGTCACGCTGAAGGAGTGCAGTTCGTTGGGCTCGATGAACTCGGTAGTACAGGCGCCAAGCAGGATTAGGGCAGCAAGAGTGCCGGTCGCGAACATCCTAGTCATAGTCGATGTCCTCCGGATTTTCGGGCACGAAACCGAACTGCAGGTCGCCCAGGTTTTCAGGCAGGATGCGGCCGATGCGGCCATCCACTCGGGAATCGACGCAGGCGACACTGGAGCATTTCTCGTTGGCGCGCCAGGTGGAGTTGTAGGTGCAGGCTTCCTCTGCCGTCAGCACCAGATCACACTGGGCTGGCTGGCACCGTTTGTCGGAGCACACTTCACCGGACTTACAGTCGTCATCATTGCCGCAGTGAGTTCGACAACGGAAGCCGTCGCAGGTGGCGTTGCGGTGAACGCAGTACTGTTTGATGCACTCCAGTCCACCTGGGCAGTCGCTGTCGGCCTGGCAATTGCCACACGGAACGGAGCAGAGTCCGGCGACGCAGAGACCATCAGCGCCGCAGTCCTGGCTCTTCTGGCAGTGCGTCTGCTCAGCGCTGCAGAGGCCGAAGGCGCAGACCTGTCCTGCCGAGCAATTGCCGTCATTGACGCATGTGGGGCGAGAGGGTACGCACATCTTCTGGCGGCAGGAGAAGCCTTGCCCGCATTCATCGTCACCGTTGCAGACCTGGGAGTCTCCGTAGCACATGGAGTAGGGGTTGGCGCACTCTTTGTCGCCCATGCAGGAGACTGACGGGATGGGCTCGCACCGGCCATGGACGCAGAGCATCTCCCGACCGGAGTCCTTGCCGGGGCAATCAGAGTCGCCGGTGCAGGAGCGGCGGCATCGTCCCTCGACGCAGACGTGTGTTTTGGTTACGCACGACCCACTCACGCAGAGACTGTTGGGGTCCTTGCCCAGGCATTCGGCCGAAGATTTGCAGGAGGGGCACTGGCCTTCGGCGCAATCCAGTTCCGGGTAGTAGCAGTGGCTGTCATAGTAGCAGCTGCCGGTATCCAGGGCGCAGCCCATGATGGAGCCGACAATGTCGCTCCCCCCGGTCTTGTCCATCTTCTCGCAGAAGCCACCGTAGAAAGTATCCACCTTTTCGAGGCACCCCTGATAGACAGAGCAATCGGCAAGGTCGATGTCGCCATCCCGGTCGCGGCAGAATTCCAGGCATGATTCGGCGGTGATGATCACCTCCAGGACTGCCTCTCGCAAGGGTAGGCCGGTATCTTCCTGGGTGTTATTAGACTTCAAGATGGTGAAGCCGGAGCCACCCTTGGCGATGTAGTCGTTGGTTGCCACCTCGTAGATCTGCCCTTCGACGATTGGTGACTTCGTGCACGTGGAGATGTCGTCCACCGCCATGGGGTCCGGGCAATCGGTCAGGGCGATGTCTTCGGCCCGAGGGAAGCAGTCGCCAAAGCAGTCGGTGACCTCCTCGTCAATCTTGTCGGTGAAGTAGGTGGGGCCCGTGGGCAGGCACTTGTTGAGGCAGAGCAGATCTTCGATTCTTCCCGTCTTGTCGACAATGCACTTCTTGTAGCTCTCGACGCAGTCGGCGATGCAGGAAGTATCTTGCCCGCACTTGATGACGCAGGCGACCAGCGATTGATCGCCGTCATCATGGCATTCGAAATAGGCTGGCGGCGGATTGCCGTTGCAGTTCATGGTGAATTCGACGCCGGCCACCTGTAGCTGACTGACACAACCCCGCCCTGACGAACGCTGCGAGACGTAGTCGAAGAGACTGCGCAAGTCGGTTCCCGACATGTACATCAGGGTGATGGAGTTCTCGAAGGGGAAGACGTTGAAGAGGTCATCGAGGGTGATGGGCCCCGGGTACATATTGGAGCGAATGCCCAGGGTGTTGGTGAAGGCGATATCCACCCTGGCGTAGCGGCGGATGGCCTCTGAGACAAGGTTTCCCAGGGAGGAGTCGCCGCCTTCGTAGCCGTATTTGGTGAGCAGTTTCGGGCTGTACCCATAGACTGATGTGAGGTCGATTACCTGGTTGAGCTTGAGCCGGTACCCTTCCATCAACTGGGCCAGTTCGGGGTCTTCCGGGACGGTTGAATCCACGGGAAAGAGGTTGTAATCGTGGCTCACGACCTTCATGTCCCCGGCGGCATTTCGTTTGACCACCATGTCCAGCCGGCCGACGTATTTGGCGAAGGCTCCCGAGTGCACGAGCAGGACATCTTCGCCCTTCGTGTTCTTCACGGTCTTGGGTGGATTGAGGACGATGTGCAAATGGCCGCCGAAGATCGCGTCGACCCCCGAGGTTGCGGCTGCAATCTCCTCATCATCACTGAGGCCAGCGTGGGAGACCAGGAAGACGAGGTCGACATACGGGCGCAACTCGTTGACATATCTGGTCACCGAGTCGTTCATGTTGGACGGCATCATCTTGAGGCTGTTGCCGACGTCGGTGAGCGACGACAGCGACCCGAAATCTCCCAGTCCAATCAGGCCGATCTTGATGCCATCCAGATTGACGATGGTGTAGGGGGCCGAGAGTTCCCGCAATTCGTTGTCCGGCATGTAGAAGTAGTTTGCGGCGAGGAAGGGAAAAGTGATCCACTTCCTGGCCTGGGCGATGAGGTTGGCCAGGCCGGTGTCAAATTCGTGGTTGCCGATGGCCATGGCATCGGGCTTCAGGTAGCTCATGGCCCGAAACTCAGCTTCACCCATGAAGACGTTGAAGATCGGGGCCCCCTGGAAGATGTCGCCGGAATCGAGATAGAGAACTCGGCCCCCTCGGGCCCGCTCGCGGTTGACGATGTGTCCTACCCGGGCAATCCCGCCAAAGGGTTCATTTTCCTGCTTGAGTCCCTGACTGTTGTCCGTGTAAGTCACCTGCATCCGATAAGGTAGCAGCCGGGAATGCATGTCCGACGTGTGCAGAATGGTGATGCGGAACTCCTGGGACTGGTCCAGGGGAACCTCGTAGCTGTGCCGCTCTGCGCATGTCGTCAGCAGTAGCAGCAGGGCCAGCAGTAGTGCTCTCATTTCTCTCCCTCGCGCGTCACGGGGCCGAACATATAGAGTGAGGTGGGCTTATGCAATAGGAAAGCCACCTGCGGTGGCGTGCGCAGGTCGCTGCGCTCCCGTTCGCAGGTCGCTGCGCTCCCGTTCGCTGGTCGCTGCGCTCCCGTTCGCGGGTCGCTGCGCTCCCGTTCGCGGGTCGCTGCGCTCCCGTGCGCTGGGCCTGTGGCCCGGGAAGGCGACGGCGCACGGCATCTGCCGTCTTTAGTAGCTGGTTTTGCCGTAGCGGTGGACGTAGAGGTTGTATTGGTAGGTAATTTCCTGTTTCTTGCCGGGCTTGAGTTCGATGGTCCAGACTGCCTGGGAGGTGGGGTTGG
Source organism: uncultured Pseudomonadota bacterium (assembly GCA_937884235.1). Lineage (GTDB taxonomy): Bacteria > Myxococcota_A > UBA9042 > CAIXZC01 > CAIXZC01 > CALGBT01. Next base: position 12,675 of record CALGBT010000024.1, on the reverse strand, counting down.
GGTCGTAGGCTGATTGCATGCGGCTGGTGGCTTTCCCGGAATCGGAGAGCTTTGTGACCTTGCCGGCGACGGGCTTTTCGATGCGGACGGTGACGGCCCGGTCCTGGAGGTTCTCGATGGCGATGGTGCCTTTGATTACGGCCTTGTCATACTTGGCTCCGCGAAAGGTGAGGGCGCTGGAGTCCCGCTCCAGCTCTTGTTCGGCGGCCGAGGCCAGGACGGAGGAGGCGATGGAGACGGGGACCAGGGCTTCCCCCTTTTCGTGGGTGTAAGTGACGAATCCCTGGCCCACGGGCTGTCCCTTTCTGGTGACCAGAATGGGCCCGGTGGTGAGGGGGAATTTGAGCTCATTGGTAAATTGTGCGGCCAGCCAGACGGTGTTTTGATCTGGTGCATTGGAGACCTCACGGGGGGCTTTGTAGTAGTAGACGAACTTCGCCGGAACGGTGCCTTTGCCCAGGGGGATGATGGCCCGTTCCCGCTTCTTGAGGGTCAGCCGGACCGGTCCGTAAAGGTGCGTTTCTTCCCCCGAGGAGTGAGCCCCCTCGACTGCCCCAGGCCCCACCATCTGCTGGGACGAAACCATGTTCATGGTGTTGTAGGCCGGGTTGTTGTTGTCAAGGTTGTTGAGGCCGCCGCGCACACCGTCGAGGACCTGCTCCATGACCCACTGCGGCTGGGTCTGGACTTCCACGAGGGGTGACTGAGTGAAACGCAGCGGGAAGCTTCCTTCACCGGTGGCGAACTGGACTTCGGCACCGGTCAGGTCGAGTCCGTCGTTGGCAACTACTGCGTCCAATTGCAGTTGCCCCTTGGTGCCGTTGATGTCCAGTTGGTAGGTGGGCAGCCAGCCCAGGAACTGGGTCATATAGGACGTGGTGATGTGATAGGAGCCTTCTTTGAGAGAGAGCCGCAGCCGTAGTTCCGCGTCTCCGGTGAGCGCGGCTGCGGGCAGGCTGGCGGTGGTGACGGTGCTCTCGACCTGGAGGATCTTGTCCATGGGGATGAGCAGGGTGCCATCTTTGTTCTCCAGGGCGACCATCTGCACGCCGCCCCCCAGAGCCTGGGACGGCACGCCCAACAAGATTCCGGAGTGGTTGCCTTCGGCGGTTTTGACATAGACCGTCTGGCCCTTGAGTTTCTCGGTGAGCGCCAGGAGCGTTCGGTAGCTCTTGTCTGCCAGGCCAGGTATGGCCTGAACCTCAAGGACCTGGGTATCGCCCTTGCCCGCCAGCCGCAGGGTGCCAACCACGGGACGGCCGTGGATGGTAGTGGAGACCCACTCGTTCTGGGTTTCGCCCCGCCCCTCTTCCTGGACCCACGCGAGGCCGTTCTTGTAGATGACGACGGTAGTGGGAGTGCTGCCGAAATGGTCTGCCCGTGCGGCGGGTACCAGGAGTAGCGAGAGAAACGTGATCAGGAGCCATGGTCGCATAGTTCACCTCGGTTATCTGCGGGCCATGATAGCACAGGAGATAGGTGGCTTGAAGTGCTCTTGCTCTTGCCCAAAGTATTCTTGGCGGCTAGACTGCGGCAATGCGTTTTCGCCCTATGGCATACGACGACTTGCCCCAGATCATGGCCATTGAGTTGGCCAGCTTCACGTCTCCCTGGGATCCGGAGATGTTTGTCGCCGAGATGATGGGACCGGTTTCCTATGCCACGGTGGCTGAGCAGCAGGGGTGCGTGGTCGCCTACGCGACCTATCGGGTGGTCATAGACGAAGCGCACCTGATGAATATAGCCGTCACTCCCGAGCGCAAGGGAGAGGGGCTGGGCCGGGCCCTCATGGACCGGATCATGGACCGCTGTCGCTGCCTGGGGGCGGCCTATATGTTCCTGGAAGTGCGGCGCTCCAACGTTGCCGCTCAGGCGCTATACAATGGGCTGGGCTTCGAGTATCTGGACGTTCGCAAGGGCTACTACTCCGACAACCACGAGGATGCCATCATTCTGAAGCTCGACTTCCCGGAGGACGGGCTATGAGCTGGAGCACCCGTGATATTGTGGTTGGCAACGGCGTTCAGTTCGCCCCGCTGGCGGGTGTCTCGGACCCCTCGGTGCGGGTGCTCTGTCGTTTCTTTGGGGCCGGCCCGACCATGTCCGAGATGGTTTCGGCGCACGGCATCTGCGTTAAGCGGAGGTATCTGCTGACCGACCAGCTTGAGTTGCTGGAAATGGAGCGGCCCCACGCGGTGCAGATTGTCGGGAGCGACCCTGCGATCATGGCCGACGTCGCACAGTTGGCAGTGGAGCATGGTGCCGATGCCGTAAACCTGAACTTCGCCTGCCCCGCTCGCAAGATCGTCAATGGTGGCAAGGGCAGCGCCATGATGAAGACCCCTGAACTGGCTGGTGCGGTGATGCGGGCAGTACGCGCGGCGGTGACCGCGCCGGTGAGCGTCAAGATCCGCGCCGGATGGAGCGCCAGTAGCATCAACGCGGTATCATTTTCGAAGCTGGCGGAGGATTGCGGGATGGATGGCGTTATCCTCCATCCGCGGACTCGGGAGCAGGCGTTTTCCGGGAAGTCTGACTGGTCTCTCATTGGGGAGACCGTCAAGGAGTTGTCTATCCCGGTTATCGGCAATGGGGATATCAAGAGCGCCGATGATGCCCGCCGCATGTTCGAAGAGACCGGGTGCGCTGGGGTCATGGTGGGCCGGGGGGCGCTGGGTCGGCCCTGGCTCTTCGCCGAGATCATTGAGGGGCTGCGAGGGACTTCTTTCCTGGGGCCGCAGAATCATACCGTTCCGGACCTGTCCGAGTTTGCTCCGGCCACACTTACTGTCGCCGAACTGGCCGCCGGTGACGTGGCGCAACGGCGCGAACTCATTCGCCTCCAAATCGCGCTGTCAGCAAAGGTCAAGCCCGACCTCATCGTCGCTAGAGAAGTGCGCAAGCATGTTATCTGGTACTCCCGCGGTCTGCCCGAGGCCTCACAGTTCCGGGCGAAGATCCATACGGCGACGGATGTTGCCGGGTTGGAGGCGCTGGTGGATAGTTTTTTTGGGTAGGGAAACACTGCGTCAAACGAGTCGAAGTGCCCATCCCAATAAACCATCCCATGCTCGCGCGCGTCTTCCCGACATTCCGTCCACCTGGTCCAGCCTGGTCCAGTTCGGTCCACTCCGGCCTATGTGGTGCGATTAGCCCCCGCCAGGCGCGGCGATGACGGGGGTCGGGTGGTCCCATCCTCATGGCGAGCGTAGCGAGCCGGATGGGGCACGCGAGAGATGGACCGAGTCGTTACCGCGTCCCCCGCCATCACCGGCAATCGCCTCTTCACGCGCCCCCCAGACCTCTCGCACCTGGCTGTCCCCGATTAACCCAAATCCACCGAGAGCCCGAACGCAGTTGAGGGCGATGTCTCTCTAGCCCCGTTGCGTAAGCTCGGGGATGATTTGCGAAAACCGCCGTCTCCGCATCCTGCGGATAACTGGTTTGGGTGGTTCAACGACTCGGCATATCTGGTGCCCGGAGGTCCCTCGCCGCTTGCGGCGGCCGCGGGATGACGGAGTTTGGGTGGTGCGGAGCGGCAGGAGCGTTGTTTTTGCGCTGGTGACTGTGGGTAGGGATGGGGCTGATGGTTGCTGCTGCGGCGGGTGATGGCCCCTACTCCCGATGCTTGGGCACCAAAAAGTGATACTTGAGAATCAGATCCCCCACTACCCCTCCTTGACCAGGGTTGCGCAGACATAGGTCCGCTCCCCGGCGGCGAAGGCTCGGTAGACTACTCCGCCAGGGAGCCCGGACTGGTCCCTGAACATCTGGCGCAGCGGTGCCACCATGGTTGCCACCAGCGTTTCTTTCTGGTTGGTCGTGAAGTCGAGTGCGGTGCGGACATGGGCCGTGATGTCTTCCAGTCTCAGGAGGTTCAGACCGGCGTGGTTGTGGCGTAGTGATTCCTCAAGGGCAGGGGCTTGCGGGGTGTCCCTGATGTCGGCAAAGAGCAGGTGACCACCCGGTCGTAGCACTCTGGAAGCCTCCCCGAGGAAGCGCTCCATGGTGCCGTAGCAGTGCGAGGATTCGACGTTCAGCACAATGTCAAAGGTGGCATCGGCAAAGGGGAGATGTTCGGCATCGGCCTGCTGGAAGCTGAGGTTCGGGGTGGTGGCATGGGTGCGGGATGCGAAGGCCATGGCGGCTGCCGAGATGTCGGTACAGACGACTTGCTTCGGGTCCAGGGTCCGGGCCACGAAATCGGCTCCGCCGCCCCGTCCGCCGCCAATTTCCAGGAGTTCTTTGCCAGCCAGGTCAATGGCCCCGGCCACCCGGTGGTAGAGTTGGAGCGAGAAGCGGCTCCACTCATCCCGCTGAGCCAGAGCGATGGTGTGCCCATCCCCGTCGAGGGCAGCATAGCCGTAGTTCATCACCACCAGCCGCGGGTCATCAAAGGCCCGCGAGAGTGCCTCGTAGGAGAGTCGCGTCACCGCCCGCCGAATCACCGGCGTCGACCCGATCAACCTCTTCATGGTGCGAAATAGCATGGTGATGAACATATCGCCGTTGGTGTCGGGGGTCAATCGTCGTTGCCTCTCCAGCCGCGTTCCGTGGCCGAGGCCCGGGGCCCGCTGTTGCCCCTGACGGCGGCCATCGCAAATCTCCCCGAGCTTACGCAACGGGGGTACGAAGACATCGCCCTCGACTGCGCTCGGGCTCTGGCGGATTGGGGTGATCGGGGTTAGGGCAGACAAGCAAGGCCCCGGTGTCGCGCGAAGAGGCGGATTGCCGTTGACGGGGCCAGACGCAGTGTCTCTAGCCTTCCCCACGCACCACCCCCGCGGTCCAATCCCGGCCCCAAAATGATCCCAATTCCAAGCCGAGCCCGAACGCAGTTGAGGGCGACCAAGAGGCGTTGCGTAAGCTCGGCGTCACATTGCATCAAACGTTCGTCTCCGCCATTGCATCAAACGCTCGTCTCCATGCCGTTGTCTCTCCTGCTCCATCCTTGACCGCACCAGCAAACGGTGTATCCTCATGTGTAAGGAGGTGTGTAATGCGCACCAACATCGAGCTGGATGACAAGCTGCTTTCGGAGGCCATGCATCTTACCGGGCTGAAGACCAAGCGGGCGGTGGTGGACGAGGCGCTGCGCACGTTGCTCAAGGTGCGCAGGCGAAAGAGCCTGCTCGATTTGCGTGGTAAGCTGCGCTTCGCCACGGACTTCGACCACAAGGCCTTGAGGAAGAACGAAAGATGATTGTGGTCGACACGTCGGTGCTGATCGATTTCCTCAAGGGAAAGCAGAGCGACGCCGTGGGCAAGCTGGTGGCTCTGGAGGAACACGACACCCACTACCACATCCCCACGATATGCTGTCAGGAGCTGCTTCAAGGGGCTCGCGACGAGCACGAATGGAAGCAGCTCCACGCCTATCTCTCGACCCAGAACCTGCTGGCCCCTGAGAACTCCTGGGAAACTCACCAGGCCGCCGCCCGCATCTACTTCGATTGCCGGCGCAAGGGCATCACTTTGCGGGGCACCATCGACTCCCTCATCGCCCAACTCGTCCTGGACAACGATGCCGTGCTGCTTCACGACGACGCTGATTTCACGCACATTGCGAAGGTACGACCGCTGCGGTTTGTCTAGGCGCCGCGTGAAGAGGCGGATTGCCGTTGACGGGGGTCTTTGGTGGTCCACCGGCCTTGTGTGACACGGTGCCCTCTCTGCCCTTTGGGCATCTCTCCCACGGGGAGATAAGATATTCGTGCTGGGGCGTCGCATCTGGTGCGCTGGGCAAGAACGCGCGTCACCCCGTGGGGGGGCATCATGCTGCGTAGGGCGAGTAGTTGCTGCGTCCGCACTTACCGCGTCAACCGGTCTTGACAGCGCGTCTAGACAAAGTAATCTAGATAATCGGAGGTCGCCATGCGAAAGAAGATCGGAACGGCACTGCACGAACACCTGATTGTCAGCATGAAGGAGTTGGCAAGCGTTGATGGAGTCTCACTCAATGAGTTGCTGGAGGAGGCCATTGTCGAGTACTTGACCCAGCGACGTAAAGGGGGGGGGCAGTCATTCCTGGAGCGCACCAGAGGTAGCGTACGATTGCCGCCAGAAGTCGTGGCAGAGATCATGAGCGAGGACCCCTATGGTGGCGACTGAGATCCCCTCCGGGGCGGTGGTGGCCATCGATGCCAATGTCTTCCTCTACCATTTCACGGGACAGTCTGCGGAGTCTACCAAAGTGCTTTCTCGCATTGACTCTGGAGATATTGGAGGAGTGACCACTCAGCCGGTGCTGGCGGAGGTGCTCCATCGTCGCATGATCATGGAGGCCGTGGAGCAGGGGGCCGTCTCGCCGGGCAATCCCGCGCGCAGGCTGCGAGAGCACCCCGAAATCGTGAAGGGCCTGGTTCAGTACCAGCGCGATGTCACTGGACTCTACTCCATTGGTCTAAGGGTCTTCCCTACGCCTGGCAGGGCCCTCATTGATAGCTACCACTTCCGTCGTGCCTATGGTCTCCTCACCAACGATTCCCTCCTTGCCGCAACGCTGGTTCACAATGGGATCTCGACTCTCGTGACTGCCGATCGCGACTTCCTGAGAGTGCAGGAGTTGGAGGTGATGCTGGTCGAGGACGTGGGGTAGTTGGGATACCGGAGGCCTGGCAACGAACGACGCCTGCAACCGCAATTGACCGTCGCTGGCAATCGATATAGGGTCCGAAGACTGGAGGTCATGGATTTTGCGGATTGCTTTGATCCAGCCCGGGCTCGGGTTTGGTGGTGCGAAGCGGCAGCGGGCGCTGGCCTGTTTGCGGCCTACTGCTTTGGCTGTGCTGGCCGGGGCGACGCCGCCGGATGTGGAGGTGCGGGCGTTTGATGATCGTTTTGAGGAGCCACCGTACGACCAGGAATGGGATCTGGTGGCGCTGTCGGTGGGGACTTTTCAGGCGCGCCGCTCCTATGAGATTGCTGCCCGGTTCCGGCGGCAGGGTGTGCCGGTGGTGCTAGGCGGCTTCCATCCCTCCCAATGCCCGGATGAAGCCGGGCTGGTTGCCGATGCCGTGGCCATTGGCGAAGCCGAAGTGCTGTGGCCGCAAATCGTGGAGGATGCCAGGAAGGGGCGATTGCAGGCCACCTATCGCCAGGACGCAAGAGCTGACCTGGCAACCACGCATCCCGACGTCTCGATCTTCTCCGATAAGAAATATGCACCGGTTAATGTCATTCAGTTTGGCCGGGGGTGCCAGCACAACTGTGATTTCTGCTCGGTGCGGGCCTTCTACCCCGAGGGCCTTCGCCATCGGCCGGTACGAGAGGTCGTGGAGGAGTTGGAGCGTTCCAAGGAGCGCTGGACCTTCTTTGCGGACGACAATCTCTGCGGCCATCCGCGGCGGACCAAAGAACTGCTGCGGGAGATTGCGCCGCTGAAGAAGCGCTGGACCGCACAGACCTCCCTCGATTTCGTGGACGACCCGGAGTTGCTGGACCTGATGGTCAAGGCCGGCTGCCAGACCGTCATTGTTGGCTTGGAATCCCTCAACCCGGGCACCATCGACCAGATGAAGAAGGGGTGGGCCGATGCCGGAGAGTATGCTCGCAAGCTGGAGATCGTGCGGGACCGGGGCATCATGGTCTATGCGACCTTTGTCTTTGGCTATGATGCTGATGACCCGGGGATCTTTGAGCGCACCTATCAGTTCGCCATGGAGCAGAAGTTCTTCCTGCTGAATTTCAACCACCTCAACCCCTTTCCGGGGACACCGCTTTACCATCGGCTGCAGGCGGAGAAGCGACTGCTGTTGGACCGCTGGTGGATCCACCCCGACTATCGCTTTGGCAACGCGGTCTACGAGCCTCGAGGAATGACCACGCAGGAACTCACCGACGGGGCCTTTGCCATCCGCTCACGGGTCCACGGCTACCCGTCCATGATACGTCGCTTCCTCGACCGGCGCACCAACGCGGCCAGCCTCGCCAATGCTTTGACCTTTGCCCTGGTCAACATCGGGTCACGGCAGGATATTCTAAGCAAGCACGGCCGGCCGCTGGGACGTGAGGAGGAGCTGCCGGATGGGCTCCAAGGGGTCTGTGCCAGATGAGAATCGCGTTTATCAAACCGAACATGGGGCTGGTCAACGGGGCCCCGTACTACGACAACGGCCGCATGGAGCCGCTGACCTTCGCGGTTCTCGCCGGCCTGACGCCGGCCGGCCACGAGTTGGCCCTCTTCGACGACCGGTTCGAGCGACTGCCCTTTGGCCGGGGCTTTGACCTGGTTGCCCTCAATACCGAAATCTACACTGCCCGCAGAGCATACGAGATCGCTGATCGCTTCCGAGCCGAGGGGGCTAAGGTGATTCTTGGCGGCTTCCACACCACCATGATCCCCGACGAATCCCAGGCCCACGCCGATGCCATCGTCATTGGCGATGCCGAGACCGTCTGGAGCAAGCTGCTGGAAGATGCCGAGGCCGGCCACCTGCAGCCCCGCTATTTTGGCGAAGGCGGGGGCGACGGGCCGTTGGAGGGTATCGGCACCGATTGGTCTATCTTTGACGGCAAGCACTATCTGCCGGTGCGACTCAGTCAGTTCTCCCGCGGTTGCATCAACCAGTGCGAGTACTGCGCCACGGGCAACATCTACCGGCGCAGCCACCGCTGCCGCCCAGTGGCCGAAGTGGTGGGCGAACTGGAGCGGGTCGGGGCCCGATTTGTCTTCTTCGTCGACGACAACATCGTGGCCGACAAGGGGCGGGCGACAGAGCTGTTTCGGGCGCTCATTCCCCTCAAGGTCCGCTGGTTCGGGCAGGCGGACCTTTCTTTTGCGACGGATCCGGAGTTCATGGAGTTGATGCTGCGCAGCGGCTGCTGCGGGCTGGTCATCGGCTTTGAGTCGCTGGACCGTGACCGGCTTGAGCAGATGGGGAAGAACTGTAATCTCGGTTTTGACAGCTACGATCCGCTGGTGGAATCCATCCGGCAGTCGGGGCTGCTCACCTGGGCCGCGTTCTTGCTGGGCTATGACGGGGAGACGCCCGAGACGGTCAAGGCGACCTGCGACTGGGCTCTCTCGAAGAAGTTCGCCTTCGCCGCGTTCAACATCCTGATGCCCTACCCGGGGACGCCCTTCTACGCCCGCATGAAAGCTGAAGGGCGGCTGCTCTATGATGGCCACTGGTGGCTGCATGATGACTATCGCTTTGGCATGCCCGGCTTCCAGCCTAGCAGCTGCACTGCCGAGGAGTTGGCGCAGGCCTGTCTCGATGCCCGCCGCCGGCACAGCACAGTGCGTAGCATCACGCGCCGGGTCTTCGATACCAAGACCCACCTGCGGACTCCCTGGAGCCTGGCCACTTATCTGGCCTACAACCCACTCTTCCGGGACGAAATGCTGAAGAAGCACGGCATGGTGCTGGGCTACCGGGGAATCGAAAGGCCCGACAGCACGGAACTGCTGGGTCTGGCCGCGCAGCCGGTGCGGTCTCTGGCCCAGCGAATTGTCGGGGCCTTGCCGCAGCGTAAATCGCGCCGGGTGTGGGACTGAAACATATCCAGCGCCTTGCGTTAGCATGGCGTCGTTTCTAGATAACCACCGATGCCGACGCAGAACGCAACGGCGGCGCCACCATGACGGGCGGCGCCGGGTGTGGCTATTTGCGACCGTGCACGCCTTTGGCCGAGGTATTCACGCCCAGAATATCGGAGACCCGGTCAAAGATGCCTCGCGGCAGCAGCGCCTTGAGTGCCGGGGTGAACTTGACGATGAAGGGCTCAAGAATGAAGTAGTCGCCTCGCCGGAAGGCTTTGTAGGCGCGCTTGACGGCGATTTCGGGGGTGAGAATCGGCGTCAGCAGCGGTGGCTTGACGCCGGCGAACATCCCCGTATCGACGTAGCTCGGGCAGAAGAGGGTGAACTTGATGCCGGTGTGCCCCTCCAGTTCCATTTCCAGGCGGAGGGACTCGGTCATGCCGATTACCGCCCACTTGCTGGCGGCGTAGGCGGGCATGTAGGGCACTCCGATGAACCCTGAGGCTGAAGAGATGTTGATGATGTTCCCGGCCCCCCGCTCAATCATGCCCGGGAGAAAGGCCTTCATGGTCCAGAGCAGCGCTTTGACGTCCACATCGATGGTCGCCGACAGTTTCTCGTCGGGCATCTCCGTGAACTTCCCGGCGGCGACGATGCCGGCGTTGTTGATGAGGATGTCAATGGGGCCCATTTGTGACTGGGCAGCTACTGCCGCTGCGTAGACGGCCGCACGATCGGTGACATCCACGACCTGCGTAAGCACACTGCCGCCCAGGCTCTGGATGCGCTCGGCGGCCCGCTCCAGCTCAGCCCCGTCCAGGTCCCACAGGACCACCCGGGAGTGGTCTTTGACCAGATGTTCGGCCCACAACAGGCCCATACCCCGGGCCCCACCCGTGATCAGTGCAATGCGCCCGGAGACCGTCACCTTACCCACTGATTCCCCCTATCCTTTGGAAATTAGCGCTTCCAGATTGTGCATCAGCCTGTTGAATTCGGGCAGTCGCTCGAAGATGGCGGTGGCAACCGCCTCGTGGTAGGTGTGAACGGTTCGATTGCGGTCGTCGGTCATCTCTAGTGCCAGAATCGTCTCATTCTCGTCCAGGAGTCCGGCTTGAAATGCCTTTCTGAATGTTCCCTTTGGGGAATTGGTGACCACGCCTTCTGTGACCTTCAGGTGCAAGCTGGTGAGTTTCCAAATCACTTCGAAAGTGTACTCAAAGCGTTGAATGGCGGCATCTCTGACGATTACTGAGTAGGTCTCGTTCAAGATCTCAGCGAGGGTGGTAAGAGCGCGTCGTGCATCGGCCTTCATGGCGGTCAGCTTTTCCATACGATGCCCTCACCAAGCGCCTTTGTGCGAAGGAGGTCCGAAACCTTGGAAAGGTCCACAAGCTCGACGATATACGGGATGTTGAGGTCGTCGATAGCTTCCTCCAGTCCCACCAATCTCGTGCGGTCGAAATCCTGTCCAGGCAGGTAGCCGATGTCGATGTCAGAGTGCCGATGGGCGATTCCAGTTGCACGCGACCCAAAGAGCACGATGGTGACCTCTTCGGCCTCCAGCCACTCCAGCATGGTCTTCCTGACCAACTCGGTGCTGGCATGTGCCTGCGACTGAGCAGTGCCGGGTTTTGTATTGCTCTTCACCGGTTCCCCCACGTTCCGGCCCATAATACCACTGCGGGCACTATGGAGCAACCTACTCAGCAGCTACCTGGGAGCCGATGCAGTTGGCAGGGATGGGGATCTTGCAGGTTCCTTCCTGGCTGCCTTCGGCATCGGGAATGCAGAGCTGGTTGAGGCCGCACTTGGACTGGCCCCAGACCGGGTTACCTTCTTCGTCGACCATGGGGTCGCCGGCCTCGTCCGCAGCCTGAACCACCGGGCAGGACCGCGAGCAGAAGGGCGGGAGCGGCCAGGAACCATCGGGGAGTTGTTCGTCGAGGTTGTAAAGGGGCGGTTTCCAACCGCCGCCGTCGACATCGACCCAGATGGGATTGGTCAAAGCCAGTGGGAACATGGGGAAGGAGTCAGGCATCTCTGAGAGGCCGAAGAGGCCGCCGAGGAGGCCGTCGATTCCGCCTTCGCCGAGCAGGCCACCCACGTTCTTCTCCACCTCCTTGAGTACTGACTGGAAGGAGATGAGGATCGATTGGGCCCCCAGGCTGATAATCGTCGGAATGAGCATCTTGCCCAGGGGGATGCGCTTGTAAACCGGTGACATGAGGAGACTGGAGTCGAGGCCGTAGGCGATGACCACGTACCAGCTATCTTCGTCCGGCATGGGCAAGTTGATGTTGGCGTAGAAGTCCACGACGTCGGTGACCTCAGGGTCGACGCGTTGGATCAGTTCCAGGTTCCCGTTGCGGTAGACCTCGACCCGGTCGATGCCGAACCAGGAGGCTGTCTGCACCTTCAGGAGGGCTTCCAGGTGATCGCCGGCGGGCTCGACGATGGTCTCGCCCAGACCGGCACCGTTGATGGTGAAGTCCAGGAATGGTCCTGTCGAGATCACCACCCGGTGCTCCTTGATGCCCCGGTAGATCTCGGTGGGGTCGACGAAATCAGGGCGGTCGTCGGTGACCTTGATCCAGTTGCGGGGCAGCCCCGCTTCTGCCGCGGTACCATGCGAGTCAGAGTTGCCGATGGCCGTCTTGTTGAAGCCGAGGTTGAGCATGACGAACCAGTCGTCGAAGATCTGCTGCTTGCTGGTGCAGGGGCGGATCGGTCCGCCATGGCACTCCGTGAGGCAGACTGCAGCGCACTCCTCGTCCCAACCGGTGCCGTAGCCTTCGTCTGAATGACCGGGGGGCAGACAACACTTCGGGCGGATGGCGCAGACACAGGGTTCGCAGATGCAGTCCTCGCCGCCGCAGCCGGCCACTGCCAGACCGTCTTCATCGAGATTGGCGGCAGTGCCCATGAGGGCCTTCTCATAGTCGCAGCCGAGGTCGGTTGCCGTGGTGGTGGCGTAGTAGGCGGCCTGCTCTTCCGGGGTCCGCTCCATCATGTAGCGGACGGTGAGGAGTTTGAGGGCATCGAGTGCCTGCTTCTTGCACTCGACAAGGGTCAGTTCATCGATGCCCGCCGCGATCTCGGTGGCGAATTCATCGTGCCAGCGGCAGTGGTCCCGCACGGCATACACCTCGGCCAGCTTCAGGTTCTTGAGAGAAGTGGTGGAGATTTCC
>CALGBT010000023.1 GCA_937884235.1 uncultured Pseudomonadota bacterium | reverse complement strand
ATGTCATATTGCACCTGGCCCAGAATCTACGCGCCCGCGGAGTGAAGACTCGGCTGTTCATGTCGGTACTCGATCTGCCCGCACTTGCCTTGCCTTTCGCTACTCTCGACGCCAGCTTCGACGGGGTCAGTCTGGCGGTACCGAGTATCTGGCGTGGTATCGGCGACAACGGCGCGGTGGCGGTACATTTGCGCAAGGTTGGGAACAAGGCGCGGCAGTGTGCAGAGAATCTCAGGCAACTCATGCCAACTGAGTTGGCGACATTTGACAACATGCGTATCCTGGGGCAGCCATTGGCCCTGGAGCAGCGGACCTTTGCTGCCTTCCTGCCCCCGGTAGACTGGTCGAGCAATCTTGGCCGGCACCGTTTCACGGCGCAGGCCTACAACTTTATCATGTGGGGTAACCCTTTCTGGCTCTTCTAGGCGGGTACCGCGGGAAGCGGCTACTTGAGGGGAGAGGTCAGGACCATAGAAAAAGCAGTGGCTTTGCTCTCCGGCAATTGCAGAGGCGTGGCCGAACGAGGTTGGAGCGCGATTAGCAGCCGCTGTGCTGCGGTCCTGTCAAAGGTGCCATAGACGGTGCGCTCAAAGGGGCGATCGGTGGTGAGGACCTGCAGACCGAACTGTTGCTCCACGTCCTCGCCCAGCGGGCCGGTCAACTCGATCTCAACCAACTGTGGTCGCGCCTTAAGCGCGATGGGTCCGGGCCCCCCGGGGAGTTGGGTCGCGTAGAGGTAGAAGACGCATCCTAGGAGGACGACAAAGGCGAGCACTTCATAGGGGAAACGAATGGTTGCCCCGTAGTTCTCTCGCATATGCCTGCCTGCAAGTCGTTTCTGGATAGCTGGCAGAAGGGAATCTGGGGCTCTGAGAGGGCCGACCCGATGAAGCAACTCCACCGTTGAACGGTAGAGCTGAAACTCCTCCTTCATCTCTGGGTTGGTCTCAAGTTCCCCCTCAAATGCCTCCCTCTCGAGGGGCGACAGTTCATCGTCCACGTAGGCTCTGAAGCGCTCTTCTGAGACCATATTCTCCGGCGGGTGATCGGTCACGATAACTGCCCTCCCTCCAGCATGTCCTGCATGATCCGGGCGAGTTGACTGCGGGCTCGATGCAGCCGGGACTTGATGGTGCCCTCGGCCAATCCGGTCAGTTCCTGAATGTCGATATAGGTCAGCAGGTCGATATCCCGCAGCACCAGCACTTCCTTGAAATCATCGGACAGCATGGCGATGGCTTTGTGCAGGGCGACCTCCGCCTGCCTGCCGGCAACCAGCGCTTCGGGGCTGTCAGGTCGCTCCCCGATGGGTCGATAGTCGGCCCGTTCGTAGCTGTCATCAATGGAAAATTCCCGGCTCCGTTTGCGGCGCACATAGTAGCGAATACGGTTCTTGTACATGTTCGAAGCGATGCGGAGCAGCCAGGTGTACAGGCTCCCTTCCCCGCGAAAGCCGTGGATGAAGCGGAAGGCGGCGATGAAGACCTCCTGGGCCACCTCCTCGGCTTCCTCAGGATTCCCCAACATGCGGAACAGGTATGAGAAGACGCGATTCTGGTATTGCAGGACGAATTCCCTGAACGCCTTTTCGTCACCCGCTTTGAGGCGCTCGACGAATTCTTTTTCTTCTTCTCTCGACATTCCCGCCGGTCCACTTGCAGGGATACTGGGCTCCCGTTTGGGGTGGTTGCCGCGACGACCCTGTTTATCCTTGAAAACTATCCTAGAACAGTTTAACCTTTCAAGGAAATTTTGTAGTGAGAAGAGCTAATGCAGCTTGACCTAGCGCTGTTCCTACGGCTATCGCGATCATTAGAGGCCACCGAGTCGGTGGGGCTGGTACCCAGCGATGAGCAGCAGGATGTCCTGAAGTCCCTGGACCGCCTCTTTCTTACCGTTAGCGAGCGCATGGAGTTGCTGCGAACCCAGGATGCCCCCCAGCCATCGGCGTTACCTGAGATGCCAGTAGCGGAGTTGGAATCGACCAAGGAGCTGCCCGAGGAGGTGGCGCCGCCGGTGGTACCGGAGGACGAGGATGCTCCGCAGGTCTGGACAGAGCGGCATGATCGCCTCTACGAGGATATCCTCTGGCTCTTTCGCGTGGGGGACAACGAAGGGGCCCTGGTATCACTCGGCCGACTCCTTGATGTTGCCGAGAAGACGCCGGAGTTGCAACGGTTCCTGGACATCAATGAGCCGAAGCTGATTGGGCTTTACGAGCGCCTCCTGGGGGCATTCGACCAGCCCGTAAAGGTGCCGGAGACAGGTATTGGCGACCGCTACTTCTGGAATCTTCAGGAAGCGCAAGCCTTGCTGCGGATGGGTCGGGATGCCGGTAGCATGGCCGCGCTCCTGGAGCGCTCCGTGCTAACGCGCATCAAAACTCTCTCGCTGGCCCATCGCTTCCATCGGGAAGGTCTATTCGAGTTCCAACAGGCACTCAAGCCAAGCAATTGACAGAGAAGCGACCCATTCACGGTCTCTGGAGGAAGGAAGAATGAACCCAATCATCGCCGAGGTCCTTGAGCGATTCCTACGTTATGTGAAGATCCACACGGCTTCATCGGACGAGCCTGATGCGGGACACCCTTCGACGGCATGTCAGTGGGATCTGCTGCGCCTGCTGGAAGAAGAATTGCGAGACCTGGGGCTCTCCGAAATCAACTTGAGTGACGCTGGCGTTCTCACTGCAGTTCTGCCAGCCAACGTTGATGGTGAGGCTGGTAGCATCCCCACCATCGCCTATCTTGCTCACGTGGACACTTACCCCGGCACGCCCGGCAAGGACGTCAAGCCCAACATCATTGAGAACTATGACGGTCTCGATATTGTGCTGCCCGGTACGGGCAAGCTGCTAAGGGTGGCTGACAATCAGGACCTGGCCAATTACAAAGGTGAGACAGTCATCACCACTGATGGAACGACGCTCCTTGGCGCAGACGACAAGGCGGGGGTGGCAGCCATCATGACTTTGCTCTCGCACCTGACCACCAACGCAGATATTCCTCGCTGCCGCCTGAAGGTGGCCTTCACCCCGGACGAAGAGATCGGGCAAGGCACCGCCAATTTCCCGCCGCTGGATGAGTTTGGTGCCACCGCAGCATATACGATTGATGGTGGCCCGGAGGGGGAAGTGGAGAACGAAACTTTCTCTGCCGACACTGCCATCGTGAAGCTCATTGGCAAAGACGTTCATCCTGGATACGCCAAGAACAAGATGGTCTCGGCAGTGCGTGCTGCCGCGCACCTGATTGATCTGCTACCGCGGGATGCGCTACCCGAATCGACCGAGGGCATGGAAGGCTACCTCCATCCTCTGCAAATTAATGGTGACGTGAACGAAGTTGTTGTGCCGTTCCTGGTACGGGATTTTGAGTTGGCCGCACTTAAGGATTGGGAGGCGCGCCTGGAGGGTCTGCTGCGCCAGACGGAAGAGGCCTTCCCTGGTTTGCGATGTGAGATGACCGTGCAGCATTCCTACAAGAACATGCGCTACTATCTGGACAAAGAGCCGCGCGCGGCAACCCTCGCGCTGGAGGCTGTTAAGCGCGCGGGGATGGTGCCAGTGCTGCAAGCAATTCGTGGGGGCACCGATGGCTCTCGCCTTTCCGAGATGGGGCTTCCCACTCCCAATCTTTTTGGCGGAGGCCGGAATTTCCATTCGGTGGAAGAGTGGATTCCACTTTCTGCCATGGGCAAGGCGGTACACATGCTCATTGAGCTTACCCGTCTGTGGGCCAGTGAGAAGGTCT
The DNA here is from genome assembly GCA_937884235.1 of uncultured Pseudomonadota bacterium. Taxonomy (GTDB): domain Bacteria; phylum Myxococcota_A; class UBA9042; order CAIXZC01; family CAIXZC01; genus CALGBT01. The sequence continues at coordinate 298 of CALGBT010000023.1, read as the reverse complement.
GACATTTCTGGCATTTCCTCTGCTCATCCAGATTTCTCTTTGGCGTCGCCATTTTGGCCGGCTGCGCGGTACTTGATGACAAATTCTTGAGGCATTCGTCCTTTATCGCTATGATGTCGACGCGTCGGTTTCTCGCTCTACAATGAGGTAGGTGGTGGTAACTACGCCCCGCAACCAGAGTCGCACCAAGGGCTCCTTCTCAAGTGCCATGGCCACGGCCAGTTTCACTGTGTTGGTGGCGTCCCAGCGGAACCTGTCAATAGATTTGAGACACTCGTCCGCATAATTTACGCTCGCG
>CALGBT010000022.1 GCA_937884235.1 uncultured Pseudomonadota bacterium | reverse complement strand
GAATGCCGCTCAGATAAGCTCATTCTGTCCCCTCATCGCCTTGGAAAGGCAGGGACGAGGTTTGACGCGGTGTTTGTTAGCGGAATTTGGGCTAGATCGAATCCAGGGGTGAACCCCTTCGCTGGGTACTTAGGCCCTGCGGGCCTGCTGGTGGTGCGGATTTCTCCTCAAACATGTCAAGGCAGATTTTCCGTGTTGGCTGCAGCCCCCGCAAGGGGGCACAAGTGCCCAGCCCGGTCCTTCAGGGCCGGATCAATTGATCCCATTCCGATTACCAACACCACGTCAAACGCCATCTCACTGAACACTACGTTACCCGCCAGTGCGGGCAACCGCCTCTTCACGCGCCAACCACGCAATTCCAGTTTGCCAGCCAATGGAGCCGTTCACGCCACTAACTGATCAGCATTCCCCTCACGGGCGGTGCTGTGTTCGAGTTTGGGTGGGACGGGCTGTGGCAAGGGCATGGGTGGTGCATAGAGATCCTTCACTGCGTTCAGGACGAGACTCCGGGAACGGTACCGCGCAATTGCCTCCTGTGCCCAACGGATTCTTGACTTCAGACGGTCTAACTGGTGTACTTGCGGGGATCTGATGCTCAAGTAGGACTGGTGTAGGGGGACGGGATGACTATGCGACGCCTGAGGGCGATCTTAGTGAGTGCACTTCTGGCTCTGGTGATTACAGGTTGCAGTACCTCCGGAGGTGACGACAAGACGGACCCCGGGGATTCCCGGCAGGCTGGCGACGGCGCCGATGTCGGAGGGCAATGTACGCCAAAATGCGGCGAACGAGAGTGCGGCAACGATGGTTGCGGCGGGGAATGCGGCACCTGCACCAGTGAATTGGAGAGCTGTATTGAGGGCATTTGTATCTGTCAGCCTTCCTGCGGCGATGCCGAGTGCGGCGATGACGGTTGTGGCGGCGTTTGTGGCTACTGCCTGGACAATGAGCAATGCGACGAGGGCTTTTGCATCTGCCAGCCCCAATGCGAGGGCAAGGAATGTGGGCCTGACGGTTGTGGCGATTTCTGTGGGAACTGCACCGGCGATCAGGTGATGTGCGTGGGTGGTGAGTGTATCTGCCAGCCGGTCTGCCTGGGAACCAATTGTGGTGACGATGGTTGCGGCGGTTCCTGCGGGGAGTGCGAGTGCGGGGAGAGCTGTGAGAAGGGTTACTGCCTCTACACCGGCTGCGACGGCAAAGAGTGCGGGGATGACGGCTGTGGTGTCTCCTGTGGCGATTGCCTTTGCGGCGAGACCTGTGACGAGGGGCTCTGCGCCTTCCATGCCTGTGACGGCCTTGAGTGTGGCGACGACGGCTGCGGGGAAGTCTGCGGGGAGTGCCCGGGCGACAATGACCAGTGCCTGGAGGGCCTTTGCCTCTGCATTCCGGATTGCGCTGGCAAGATGTGCGGCGACGATGGCTGCGGAGAGCCTTGCGGCGAATGCGCTGAGGGTGTTGTCTGCGCAGTTGACGGGCAATGCGCTCCGGCCTGTTCCCCGGTGGGCTTGCTCTCCTGCGGGCAGCTTTTCGCAGACGATACTTCCGCGAGCACCAATGTATACTCCAGCTATGGATGCGTTCCCAACGAAGATTCCGGCCCCGAGATAAGCTACCTCTTCACTCCCAATTTCGATGGCGAAGTGACCTTCTCGGTTGCGGACTGGGATGGCTGGGACCCGGATCTCTACTTGCTTTCAGACCCTTGCGGCAAGGACGAATGTCTGGCCTTTGGTGAGTCGGCAATCACCTACGAAGTTGCGGCCGGTAGCGTGTACTACGTGGTCATCGACGGCTACAACGGCACCAAGGGGAGCTTTACCCTCTCGGCCCAATGCGACTGCGAAACCGATTGCGACGGCAAGGAATGTGGCGCCGATGGCTGCGGTGGCCAGTGCGGCGTCTGTCCCTTCCAGCACGAATGTCAGGATAACCTCTGTATCTGCATTCCCGACTGCAACGGCAAGCAGTGTGGTGCGGATGGTTGCGGGGGGGATTGCGGCGAGTGCCTCGGTATCTGCGAGGACGGCCTGTGTCACCTTGGCCCGGGTTGCGAAGAATCTGAAGTTCCGTTCTGTGCGGACTGTGATTGCCAGGAGTGCGTCTGTGCCATGGACAACTTCTGCTGCGATGCGGCCTGGGATGCACTTTGCGTCGGTGAATGCATCGACGACTGTGGCGGCTGTGCTGTGATGGACGATTGCGGCGACGGCGAATGCAAGGGCTACGAGAGCTGCATCAACTGCCCTGAAGACTGTGGCTGCCAGGCCCCTGTTGTCTGCTGGGCCAATGAGTGCTGCGAGCCCTGGTGCGGCGGTATGAACTGCGGCGATGACGGCTGTGGCGGCAACTGCGGCGAGTGCAGTGATGGAGCCGTCTGTACTGCCGGCGTCTGTCTCACACTGGGGCCAGGATGTGTCGCCACTCCCGACCTGCCGGGCTGCGGCGGATGCGATTGTGAGGAGTGCGTTTGTGGCCTTGACGCATGGTGCTGTTCCAACGAGTGGGACCCCGTCTGTGTTGGCGAGTGCACCGAGGATTGCGGGTCCTGCCAGGTGGTCAGCGAATGTGGCAACATGCTCTGCGAGCCGGGTGAAGACTGTGGGCTCTGCCCTGGCGATTGCCCCTGCGCCCCGGGTTTCTGGTGTAACGCCTTCGTCTGTGAGGAGGGCGAGTGCCCCACCCAGTGCGATGGGCTCGAGTGCGGTGACGACGGCTGCGACGGGGTTTGCGGAACCTGTCCGGACGAAAAGCCGTGGTGTTCTGCCGGGCTTTGCTACGAAGAGTGCCAGCCCATCTGCGAGGGCAAGGTCTGTGGCGATAATGGCTGCGATGGCGTCTGCGGTGACTGTCCCGACGGGGATGTCTGCACCGATGGTGCGTGCTGCTCGCCGTGGTGCGGCGGCATGAACTGCGGCGACGACGGCTGTGGTGACCTCTGTGGTGAATGTGCCGAAGGTGACGAGTGCACCGGCGGGATTTGCCTGACACCCAACACCGACCCTGGCTGCGTTGCGACGCCGGAAGTACCCGCATGTGCCGGCTGCGCCTGCCAGGAGTGTGTCTGCCTCGAAGACGACTACTGCTGCAATTTCGAGTGGGACATTCTCTGCGTTGACATTTGCGTCGAATGCGGCTTCTGCACCGTCGAATATGAATGCGGCAATGGTCTCTGTGAACCCAGCGAAGACTGCGGCGCATGCCCCGGAGATTGCCCGTGCATCTTTGGCACCGCCTGCGCCGACGGCAGTTGCCAGCCCTGTGAGGCAGACTGCACCGACAAGGTTTGCGGCGACGACGGCTGCCAGGGGTCCTGCGGTGAGTGCGAGGCAGGATTCGTCTGCTCGGTGGGCATCTGCATGGAGTGCGACCCCGACTGTACCGACAAAGCCTGCGGCGATGATGGCTGTGGCGGAAACTGCGGTGTTTGCGAAGATGGTTTCACCTGCATCGACTCCCTCTGCGTCGAGCCGATTCAATAGTCCCCCCAACCGCGGACAAATAGTCACTCTATTTGCGTGTCCTGCGATTGCCGGTAGGCTATCTGGTGGACAGTTCTCGTTCCCGGACGGAGCACGCCAATGTTGATCAGTGTAGCAATTCGCTGGTTCTTTCTTTCGGTAGTTCTTGTTGCCCCCCTGCTTGCGGACAAACCGTCTGCCAATGTGGAGGTGGTACCGGAAACGACTGCGGTGGCACCGGAAGAGCCTGCGGCGAAGGCGGCACCGGCTGCGCCGGAGGGTCTGCCTGCTCCCAAACCCGAGTTGCCACCCGTATCCCAAGAGCGGGAGAGCGGCTTCCTAACCGGGGCCTGGACCATCAATAAGGGCTGGGATCGTGGTGCCGAACTCGAGTTTGCCGAGTTCGTCAAGGCCATCGGGCTGGCCCGGGAGAAGCGCGGATTCACCTTCGAGCAAGCGGTGCGAAGTGAGCGCGTAAATCCTCTGTGGACCGACGATGACAAGGACTTTCGAGTTCTGGTAGACTGCGCCACCTTCCCCTACCTGGTCCGAGCGTACTTCGCCTACAAAACCGGTCGGCCCTTCTCCTGGCACTCCAACAAGGGCCGACGATACGGCAAAAGCAACAAGCCACGGCTCTACTCTGACTGGTCCATGTTCGCCACTCGTGAGGAGTTCTTCCGCGGCCTCGATGCCACGGTCAGTTCGGCGCACTTTCGCATGGACGCTGCGCTGGAGGGGACCGACACCTATCCCGTTGATGTAACGACTGAGAGTGTCATCCCCGGCACGGTCTACTACGACCCCAATGGCCACGTCCTGCTGGTCTATGACGTCGACCCCTACAGTGGCGACATCCTCTTCCTCGATGCCCACCCCGACGGCACCATGACTATCCGTGAGTTTGGCTCCCAGTACGCCATCGGCGGGGCTCGTTTCGGTGGCGGCTTCCGGGCATGGCGCCACTACGACGTGGCAGTGTTGGACGAAGAAATCGGCGCTTTTCGCATCACCCGTAGAAGCAACCGGGAATCCGACTTCTACAGTGCCGTTGCCCAGTATCAATGGGAATTCAAAGTTGACGAGCACGTACTCAACTACTGGGAATGGGTGCGCTCCAGGGTCTCGACCAACGGCATCTACTTCTACCCCATCGAGGATTTCAATCTGCTACTGGACGATCTATGCCAGGAGATCCGGTATCGGGTGGATTCCGTGAACATCGCAATGGGGGCGGGCATGCACCTGAAGTCCCACCCCGACAAGCTGCCCTACAACATCTACGGGGCCATTGGGGAGTGGGAGGACTACTCGTCTCCAGGACGGGACGTTCGCATCCGAGCCGTGTTCCGTGGTGCCTTTGCCTATGTTATCAAGACCATGGAGTTGGCTGGCAGCGGAAGTTCTCGGCTCAAGTACGCGGTTGAGCCGTGGGAACTATTCAAAGAGTACCGGCGGATCTGGGATGACCATTCGAAGAACACTTTGTGTCAGTTCGAATATACCAACTCCAACGGCGAGAAGGTCGACTTGACCATGGAGGATGTGGCCGACCGCCTCTTTGACCTCTCCTTCGACCCCTATCACTGTCCCGAGATACGCTGGGGAGCGCGCCCCAACAGCGAGCACGCATCTGCCCGCGAAGAGTACAAGAGCTGCCCCGTCAACAACAAGAAGCAATACTGGTACCAGGAAGAGTCGCGCCTCCGCAATCGCACCTCCCGCCTCATCGGCAAGGGAACCATGACCCATCGAGGGCCGAGCAACGCGCCAGACATCAATGTTAACCGTTTGCTCCAGTGCTACCAGGAGAAACTCCCCGAATGGGAGAAATGCCACACCCGTTCCCGCATCAAAGCCTCGGGCATCGACCGCGAGGAGTAGCTTGTCGCACCGGGCTGGTCCCTGGCCTATTCCCAGAGATGCGCACAGTTGTTGGGAGAAGGCTCTGGTTGTGAGAGCCAGCCGGCCGGGGTCCTTTCGGCAGAGCTACCAGTCGACGCCTTACCGATATCAGGCTCGTTGACCTCACCCGTTTCATCGAGCAAGCTGTTGGCGTTGCTGCCGCCGTAGATCACCGCATCGATGGGAATCGAGCCACCAGTAATGCTGGCTGCGGGAACATCGAAGAGGGCAACCCCATCAGCCTTGTCACCGGAGTTCTGAAAGTCGGGTTCGAAATCGAAGACCTGGTCGTAAAGCGCATCGGCACTCTCGGCGCCAGGGGTAGGGCCGCCGACCACGAAGCACTGTCCGGGAGCCAGCTCGCCAGCCAGTTGCACCACAGATGTCGTATAGCTCGTCCCGGCGTTGCCAAGAGAATAGCCGGAAAGATCCACGGATGCTGGCGTGCCGTTGAAGATCTCCACCCACTCCTTACCCGAATCTGCGCCGGGCGGGTTGTAGAAGATCTCAGAAATTACCAACCCCAGCAGCGGTACTTCCAGCACTTCGAAGGGGGCGACCAACTCTCCCGCCTCAGTGGTTGCTGTGAGAGTACCGCTCCCGGCAACCAAGCCGTTCACCTCAAAGGTCACCGAAAAATCGTTCTCGGGAACAACGACTATGGCCGGCGCAGTAAGGATTCCAGCTGGCTCTGCGAGCAGCGAAATCTCGCTTCCGCCTGACCGCCCGGGGATGTCGATGTAGATGGTGACCGTCGTTGCCATGTCCACGGAGGACTTGACCGTCGCGGGGTCGATGGCGATGGGCAAGGCCACTGCATCCGGGGCTACGACAACGACCTCCGCGATCACCGAGGTGCCGTTGTAGGTGGCGATGATGGTTTCCGGCTCATCGTCCCCGACCAGTCCGGTGACCAGCACTTCCACAGCCATTGCGCCAGCGGGCAGGGTAACCGTGGCGGGTACCGACAGGTGCTCCGGGTTGGCGCTTTCCAGCGTCACCACAGCCCCGCCCTCGGGCGCCCAGGTGTTGAAATGGAGCATGAGCGGGGGGGTCGCGGAAGCACTTGCCTGGCCTTCGTTGACAAAGGCTGAGCCAGGAACG
>CALGBT010000021.1 GCA_937884235.1 uncultured Pseudomonadota bacterium | reverse complement strand
TGCCCCCTGCGCACAAGTCAAGACCTGTTCTCACCAAGTAGGCGGTGGATTATGGCCCTCCTTTTGAGTTGACATGGCCCAGGCGATCCGCTAGAAAGGGCACGTTTTCCCGCGTGCGCAAAGAGACCTGATCGCCATTTGACAGGTCCAGACGATACAGAGCGGTTGACATGTAAGGTGTTGCATTCCAAATGACGAAGGAGGATCTCATGCGTCTACGTAATCTGTTTGTCGTACTGGTAGTGGCTCTCGGGCTCTGCATGGTCGGTTGCAAGGCCAAGGAAGAGGGCAAGAAGGAAGAAGCCAAGAAGGAAGAGGCCAAGAAGGTAGAGAAGGCCGAAGAGCCCAAGGCTGAAGAACCGAAGACCGAAGAACCGAAGGCCGAAGAACCCGCAGCCGAAGAACCCGCAACTGAAGAACCGAAAGCCGAAGAACCGAAGACCGAAGAGCCCGCAGCCGAGGAGCCCGCGGCCGAAGCACCGTCGGCGGACAACCTGGGCGCCCAGGAAACCGTTGAGTTCGTCTTCAAGGCAGTCCAGAACAAGAAGCTGGCTTCCATTGCCGGCCTCTTCCCGGCCAAGTACCTGGCCGACGTTGACGGCATTGTGCAGGACTTTGCAAAGGCGATGGATGTCGAGTTGTGGACCAAGTCCGTGGCTCTCCTCGACAAGACCTTCAAGGTTGCCGTAGCACAGAAGGAAGGACTGGCACAGATGGTCGCCGCCATGGGTATGCCCGTGAAGAGCGACGATGTCCAGAAGGCCATCGAAGTGCTCGCCGAGACCTGGGGCATGCTTAAGGAAATGGGCCTCACCGATCTCGACAAGCTGAAGACTTTCAGCCTGGCCGGGTTTGCTGGCGCCGACCTCCCGAAGTTGGTTGACAAGCTGTGGGCCTTTGCCGATGAGACTCAGAAGGCACAGATGCAGGCCGGCATGGCCGTCCTCGCCACCGCCCAGGTCAAGGTCCTCGAGACCACCCAGGATGAGAAGTGGGGCGAAGTCGTTGAAGTCGAGATCAGCATCGCCGGCGAAGGCGAGAAGGGCAAGATGATCAAAGTGGACGGCAAGTGGGTTCCGCTGGAAATGGCTGAAGATTGGGACAACGCCATCAACGAAGCCAAGGAAGGCATCGCGCAGATGGCTACCGAATTGCCGAAGGCCAAGCCGGAGATCATGGGCGTTCTGGCCCAGGTCGAAGCCACGGTTGATCAGGTCGAGAAGAGTGGTGACCTCAGCGCGCTGCAGCAGTTGGGCGGCATGATGATGGGCATGCCTTCCGATGCCATGGAAGAGAAGCTCGAAGAGGCTCCGCCCACTGACGTTGCTCCGGCAGCGGAAGAAGCGCCCGCAGCAGCAGAAGAAGCGCCCGCAGCAGAGGCAGCGCCCGCAGTAGAAGAAGCTCCCGCAGCCGCCACGGCCGAATAGCGACGACCCACTATGCGACACTGTCGCATTTTGTGCCTTGCGCCCACGGTGGCGTAAACTCTACGCCTCCCAGCCCACCACTATCATCTCGACCTGCACCGTCTCGTTATGCAACAGCAGCTATTGCGGGCGGGCATCGGGCTCCCCTCACGTGATTGCGGACGATACCCGCCCCCTCTCTGCCCCAGCAAGATAACCGTTCGGAATCTGCGCGAATGGCACGGCGCGTGCATTCTCTCAGGGGTGCGACGACAGGAAGATGCTCTTTGACAGTTCCGGTACCTCTTTCCCTTCTCCCCTTGGCAGTTCGCTCCCGCTTCAGTCCCCGTGCTTGACCGCAAGCGAAGATGGTACCGAGAGTCGTCGCAAGGGTCCTTCCGGGACCCGCTTAGTGCAGTTGGCTTTCACCCGGCCCCCCTGTTGATGCTGGATGTACGCTCCCGTTCCCTGTTCACGTTCCCGCAGGAAGTATGTGTCTTGCTCTACCTGGCCGGGTGGAGGCCCGCCTCGACCACGTCTACCACTGCCCCTTCCAGCAGCCGCTTGACATAGTCCCAACGGGTCTCTTCGATGCGATGTTTGCAGATTGATGCCCGAGCGGCGGTGCGGAACTCTGGTGAGGTGGACTCAATGGCCCCCCGGTGGCGCTTCAGCTTGAACAGGTGAATCCCGATCTCTGAGCGGATGGGTCCCGCCACTTCTCCTTCGGCCAGGGCTTTAACTGCACTCACTACGCTCTCCGGGAAGAGGTAGCGAGGACGCTTGCGGTCCGGGGGAATGCCTGGCCAGTCAAGCACCCCGAAGTCAGTGACGGCGAGGGCGGGCCAGGTATTGCGCAGCTCCACCAGGGGGGGCAATTCAGCGGTGCGCCAGGCCTCTGCAACGGGGCGCAGAAGCTGCATCAACGGCTCGTGATGTCGCAAGCAGTCCTGCAGTTGCGCCTCGTCACAGTCCGCCTTGTCAAGGCGTTGACAGCAGCGCACTTCGATGAGATCGCCCTGATAGACGTCGACTGGCCACTCCGGCCGATAGCTAAACTCATAGAGTTCCTCTATCTGCCTACTGGTGATATTGCTACAGAGCGTCTCCTCGCTGTAGACCGTCTCCAGGAAGCGGCGGGAGAGCTCAAATCGGTCACCAACCTGTGAGGCCCCAGGAAACCCGGCGATTCTAGCTTCCCGGGCCACAACTTCGGCCTGCACCGTCAGATTCCGGGCTTCCTCCAGGGAAACGCCCAAGCGCTGAGCCGCGGCCTCGATCTCCTCTTGATAGAGCGGTTCGCCATTGACTGTCACTGCCACCGTCGCGACCTTGTGGACACTGCTTTGAGCCGCCGGCGCAGCATCAGCTTTCAGTGCTGCTTGAGGTACGGCCGGGGACTTCTCTTTGCACCCTGCAACCAGGCACAAACCAAGCAGTGCGACCTGAATGACCTGATGCGTCTTTCGGCGAACGGAGTTCACTGGTTACCCTGATGTGAGGGGCTGTTTCAAGGGGCGCTTTATGTTCTGCGGCAGTCGCAAGAGAATCTAGTCGGCGTTCTCCCAGTAGTCGCACTCCCCATTGCCCGTCTTATCCCAGCCCTTCTTGCTGAGCTTCTCGCCGGCATACCACAGCTCACAGTAGTCTGGTCGACCATTGCCTGAGTTGTCGCGATTGAGACGCACCATCTTGCCTTCTTCGAAGAATTTCCAGATGAAGACCTGCTTGTTGCCGCGATAGATATGTTTCTGGGCAAGAACTCCCTTTTCGTAAATGTTGACCTGGTCAATCTCACCGTCGTAGTCCAGGTCAGCCTCTTCCCGAGTCAACAGCCCTTCGTCGTCGAAGAGTCGCACGATGTCCTTGCGGCCATCGAAATTGAGGTCAGCTTCCTTCTTGAAGAGAACCCGTTTCGATACTGTGGGGTCCTTCGGGTCTGGCTGTTCCCGGTAGAAGTTCCAAACGTCCGGCTTGCCGTCGCCGCTGACATCGCCCTTCTCCGAGATGAGGTCACCGCCACCCTTGGCGGGCATAATGGCAGTGGGCTGGGCGTCGTCCTTAACTTCCGAAGAAGCCGAGGAGCAGGCGGCGAGCAACAGGGTGACAGCTATGGTCCAGACGATCTTCATATTCAGCCTCTTGTTCACATATCGTAAGGTAGCAAAGAAGTTATCACGGTCGCCCGTTCATTTCAAGTAACAAGGAGCTACAGCAGCGGACTCATGAGCCGCGCAACTCCTTCAAAGAAACGCGTCGGCAGATTCCGGCGACGACACTCTGCCAGGGTGACCTCCCGGGAGTGGGCGAGATCCATGGCGAAGACCTCCGCCGCGGCCTGGACGAACTCGTGGTCATAGACAATGGCATTGATCTCGAAATTGAGCCGGAAGCTGCGAATGTCCATGTTGGCGGACCCCAGCAAGGCTGCCCAGTCATCGATCACCACCGTCTTGGCGTGAATGAAGCCGGCCTGATACTCAAAGATGCGAACCCCGGCCTCCAATAGTTCTGAGAAGTAGGTACGCCCGGCCGCCGCGACCAGACGCAGATCGGACCGACTGGGGACCACCAGCCGGACATCGATGCCCGCCAGGGCAGAGGTCGTGAGCGCATCGAACATGGTGCTGTCGGGGACGAAGTAGGGGGAGGTGATGTAGACTCTTTGGTCCGCTCCGGCAATGGCCCGGAAGAAGGCATGGTGGATCGCCCCCCATTCGAGGTCCGGTCCCGAGGGTAGAATCTGGACGGTAGCTTCTCCGGCGCCATCCTCAGTATTGAAATATACGCCGCCGGCGAGCACCTCGTCAGTAACGTAGCACCAGTCCTCCATGAAGACCAACTGCACGTGGTTTGCGGCCCGTCCGCACAACTTCAGGCTGGTATCCCGCCAGTTGCCCAGCGTTGGGTCCAACCCGAGATACTCGTCACCGATGTTGAGCCCCCCAACAAAGGCAGAGATTCCGTCCACTACAAGGATCTTGCGGTGGTTACGGAAGTTCAGGCGCTGGGTCAGGGGACGGAGACGCAGGGGAGCGAAAAACTCGACCCGCCCCCCCAACTCCTGAAGAGGCCGCAGTCGGGCCAGGTCAACCCCCACGCACCCCACTGAATCAAGGAGCAACCGAACCTCCACTCCCCGCTTGACGGCAGCCACCAGCGCATCGATGAACTGCTCGCCGGTCTCGTCGGTACGGAAGATGTACATCTCCAGGTGCACATGGTGTTGCGCCTCGGCAATAGTGCGTAGCATCTCTGGATAAGCTCGACTGGCGTTACGCAACAGCTCGACGGAATTCCCTCTGGTGGGGAGGTTCCCGGTGACCTTCTCCACCAGGCGCTGCAGCTTCCTTTTCTGTCGGTTCGGCTCTTCATCAAAGTCTTGTGGTGGCGGACGGAGGGAGAG
>CALGBT010000020.1 GCA_937884235.1 uncultured Pseudomonadota bacterium | reverse complement strand
CTGGCCCGGATGCTGACCGGGAACTTCAACAGTGCCTTCAAGGGCAAGGACGAGCCGCCCAAGCCAGAGAAGAAGAAGCTGGAAGAGGGCGAGCCCGAGCCGCCTGACGTTGGACGGGTGCGCTTGGAAAGCGGCAAGGGCCGGATCCTCGTCATCGGTTCTGCGCTGGGCATCCCCCCCCTGACTTTGGAAGGGATCTTCAAGGACGTCAGCCTGCAACAGATCACGCAGGGTGAGGTGATGGTGCCGCAGGTCCGCCTCGAAAACTGGAAGATCAAGCTGAACCAGTTCCGGCGTGCCTTTGCCGAGACGATTCCGACCCTCTTCAACATGCTCGACTGGGCGGTCCAGCGCTCGGCCTTGGCGGAGATTCGGGCCAAGAACAACGCCTTCCGTCCATTGGAGAAGACTTCTGAAGAGAAGCAACGGGCCATCACCTACGCGGCCGTGGGCGGATTGCCGCTGCTCTTCATTCTTTTTGGTGTGGCCTACTGGCAGGTCCGTGTCTCGCGGCGCCGTTCGTTGAGCAAGAAGAAGGTGGCCGCTAGAACTGCACCGCCCAAGCAGGAGGGCTAAACATGAACAAGACAACTATCGGCGCCATCGTCACTGTGCTGGTGCTGGCTGTCGTCGTCTTTTTCGTCAGCCAGAAGGATGACCAGACCGAACTGAAGACTCTGGAATTGCCGGGCATCAAGGTTGAAGAAACGAAGAAGGAGAAACCCTTAGGCGAGGAGCAGAAGACGCCGGAGCAGATCGCCGAGGACCAGGAGAAGGAAGCTGCCGAAGCTTTGAAGATTGGCCCGCCGGACCGCATCACCATCGTCCGCAAGGACCTGAATGCGGTCCTCGAACGCGTTGCGGCGGACGAGTGGAAACTCGTCAAGCCCGTGGCGGCACAGGCTGACACCTACAAAGTCCGAGCGATGTTGCGGACCTTCGACGAGGCCCTGAAATCCAATTACTCCCGGGCCGTTCCGGCAGCCTCACTGAGCAAACTCGGGCTTGATGAAGAGCAGCGCATCCGGGTGACGCTGGCCAAGGGTGACGAGGTGCTCATAGACCTCTTCCTGGGCCGAGTCGACCGCAAGGACGACAGTGGCATCGACCTCGATACCATGGTGATGTTGCCGAGCGATCTTGAGAGTCCGGTCTATTACCGGATTCCCGGCAAAGACCTGCGCCGGTCGTTTGATGTCAAGCTCACGGACATCCGCGACAAGAAGCTCTTTTCCTTTGGCAAGGATGACATTACGGGCATCACCATTGAAGACCCCCGGGACCCGGCGCGTGGCAAGATTGTCCTGAAGCTGGGTGACGGCGAGAAGCCCGAATGGCAGATCGTGGAACCGGCGGGCGTGGAGGTGGAGAACCTCAGCGGCTTTGCCTCCAGCCTGGCAGGTACCCGCGCCGACGAGTACCTGGACAAGCTGCCCGGAGCCGATGCGAAAGCCCTGGACCAGGCCTACCGCATCACCGCCACGGTGAAGGCAGGCGAAGGCACCAGCACCGTTACGCTGGAGCTGGGGGCGGGTCGTAAGAAGGGGGTCTACGCCCGGCTTTCGGGCCGCGACGGCTACTTCCTGTTCCCCAAGTACACAGCTGACCAGCTGATGAAGAGCTTCAACGATTTCCGTCAGAAGAAGCTCTTCACCTTCAAGGGTGACGACATTGTCGAGGTCACCATCGTCGAGGGCGGTCAGCCGCCCGTGCAGTTGCAGAAGACTGGCGAGCACTGGAGCTTCCTGCAGCCCGCCGGGGTAGCCGCAGCCGATACCAAGGTGAAGTCTCTGACCAACGGCTTCTCGAACTTCCGGGTGGCCGAGTTCCTGTCTGCTCCGCCGGCGGCGGCCGAGACCGGACTGAACACCACCGCCACCAGCATTACCATCAAGTTGGCGGCCAGCGCCGGGGGCGGAGAGACGACGCTGCGCATCGGGGCGACCTTCAAGAATGACAAGGACCAGGAGCGGTTCTACGCTCAGATCGTTGGACAGGATGAAGTCTTCACGATCATGCGGTACACGCGGGACAACTTGGTGAAGACGGTGGACGACCTCAAGGACAAGCGGCTCTTCCAGGTGAACAAGGAAGAGATCACCCACGTAACGCTGGTCCATCCGGACCAGAAGCTGGAGTTCGAAAAGGCGGTCGCCGCCGGCACCACCAGCTGGAATATGACGTCCCCAGAAGCCAAGTCCGGGGTCGAGCTTGAGCAGTTGGTGGCCACTCTGGCCTCCCTCGACGTTGATGGCATCGAAGCGGCGAAGTCTGCTGCCGAAGTCGGCCTGGGCACTGACTCGTTCACGGTCTCTTTCAAGTTGGCTGACGGCACCTCCCACGCGGTCACCATCAGTGAGGAGGTCACGGATAACCAGACCTACGCACAGTCCTCCACCAGCCCCGAGTACGCTGGGGTCATCGTGATGCTGAGCAAGTACAAGGTTGATAATCTGACAAAGAAGTTGCCGGATTTTGTGAAACCGTAGCCCGGGCGTCAGTATCGTCCCATCCCAACATACCGTTTGACCGCTACGCGTGCGGACTGGTATAAACACGCAGTCTATGTTGTTGTGCGGACGCGCGTGCGAGGGTGGTTGTGAGACTATGTCGGGTCATCGGTTCGGTATGGGGCGGGAAGGAAGCCGACTCTCTCCGGCAGGAGAAGCTTCTGCGGGTGCAGGAGGTTTCCTTTGCTGCCGGAGCCGGGACGGTGGACATCAGCACCAACTCCCCGGCGGCTGTGAAGAGCGGCATTCTCGTGGCCCTGGACCAGTTGGGTGCGGGGGTGGGCGAGTACGTTCTGGTGGCGCACGGCAGCCGAGTGCGTGATTTGACCGTCGGTGCAGGCCTGCCCGTCAAGGACGTGGTGGTAGCCATTATCGATGCCGCAGAGTGCGACACCTCCATCTTTCCGGAGGTGGCACCATGATTCTGGGCCGGGTAGTGGGAAACGTCTGGGCGACTCGCAAAAGCGAGCGGCTGGGCAACCTCAAGCTGGCTATAGTTCGCCCTTACTGCTGGTACAACCCCATCGTTCCCACCGACCACGTTGTCGCCGCGGATCAGGTGGGGGCCGAAATCGGGCAGGATGTACTGGTATGCATCGGCCAGCCTGGTCGCTGGATGGCGGGGGACTGCAGGACGCCGGTGGAGGCCTCCATTATGGCCATTGTCGACGAGACGACCATCCCCAGGGCCTCCTTGGAGGACCCGCAAGTCCCCTTTGCGCTGCGTCCTGGATTTGCGCCGACAACCCTGCGCCTTACTGATGAGACGACCATGGCGGAGGACCGGCGGAGATGATGCTCGGCAAAGTCATCGGCGAGGTGTGGTCCACCCGCAAGAGTCCGCATTTTGAAGCGCGCAAAGTGATGCTGGTGGCGGCCCTGGAGCAGGATGGCGAGAGCCTTGCCGTCACCGGTGAAGTGGTGGTGGCGTTGGACGAAATCGGGGCTCGGCCCGGACACATTGTGACGGTTAGCTGGGGCAGCGGTGCCCGTGCGGTCTTGCAACCGCCGGACAACCGGTTGGTTCTGGTGGATGCTGCCATCAGCCGCATTATTGATGCCCATTCGCAGGAAATCGACGGCCGTGAGTCGGTGGTTGTGGAGGAATAGACGATGTTCATGGGACGTGTCGTAGGAACGGTCTGGTCAACTGCGAAGTGGGAGAGCCTGGAGGGTCTCAAGTTCCTCCTCATCCGGCCTTACCACATTGCGGATCTGGCGCCGGAGATGCTCAACCGTCCATCGCCCTTCACCATGCTCGATGGCGTCGTTGCGGCTGACATCCTGGGAGCTGGGGTGGGGGAAGACGTGGTGGTGGCCTTTGGCCACTCCGCCCGGGTTGCTGTCGAACCGGATCTGGCTGCCGGGGTTGCCCCAGGCAGGCCCATCGATGCCGCGGTAGTGGCAATCGTCGATCACTTCCAGGTAGACCCTGTCGTCAGCCATCCCGGCGGCGATGGAACTCGCCTGCGGCAGGATTACACCCCCTGAGGGGTCACGAAGTAGCGAGGTTTTGCGAGGATGAAGAAGGCGATTACGGAAGCAGAAATCAAGGCGGGGGCAACCAACGGGACCTTCGTGGTCACCCGGGAGATGGTCCTGACACCGGGGGCCCGCGACTACGCGTCCCGCAACAGTATCTCGCTGCAGTACGGCATCGCTCCGCCGCGCACGGCGGCCGAGCCCATGACCGACTCTGACATCAGCAGAATCATCGAGCAGATCGTGCTGGCGGAAGTCAGCAAGGCGGGCAACGCACCACCAGCACCGGCCTTGCCGCCGATCCCCGAGGCCGCGGCCATGGAGCGCCATCCCGGCCAGAACCTGGACTCCGCCGGCAGAAACGCGGTGCTGAACAGCTACGCACCAGACGACAGAGCTCGGGCCATTGTCACGGTGGTGGGTCGGAACAAGCCGGGGGTGGTGGCCAGAATTTCCGCTGTGGTGGCTGACTGCGGCGGCGATCTGGCGGACATCAACCAGGTTATCATCGACCAGTACTTCTCCATGATCTTCATCGTCGGCCTGGCAGGTCTGGAGGAGCGAGACATCTCCTTTCGGGTCTTCAAGGAGAAGCTCCAGGACGAGGCCACCCGCTTGGGTCAGGTTCAGGTCCTGGTAATGCATGAGGGCATCTTCAAAGCGATGCACAAGGTATAGCCCATGCTCATCAATATGAAGGAGATCCACGAGACGATCCGCATGATCGAGGCGGAGCATCTCGACATTCGCACCGTGACCCTGGGGCTCAGCCTCCTGGACGCCCCCCGCGGAGACGTGGAGGCCACGTGCAAGTTTCTCTACAATCGCATATATGAGCGAGCCAGCCGACTGGTGGAGATTGCCGAGAGCGTCGAAGATACCTACGGCATCCCCATCGTCAACAAGCGGATATCCATGACGCCGATCTCCCTGGTCTGCGAGGGGTTGAAGTCGGTTGATGAGTATGTCGCGGTAGCCCGGATTCTGGACAAGGTGGCAGAGGACGTGGGGGTTGATTACATCGCCGGCTACTCGGCCCTGGTGCAGAAGGGGGCGACGCGGGGCGACAACCTGCTCATGGAGTCTATTCCCCAGGCCCTGGCCCAGACCTCCCACCTCTGCTCGTCCATTAACCTGGGTACTTCTCGGGCCGGGCTCAATCTCGATGCCATCCGCAAGATGGGGCATATCATCAAGGATCTGGCCAACATTACGCCGCACGGTGCTGGCTGTGCCCGGCTGGTGGTCTTCTGCAATGCCCCCGACGACAACCCCTTCATCGCCGGGGCCTTCCACGGCGTGGGGGAGCCTGATGCGGTAATCAACGTTGGTGTGAGCGGGCCTGGCGTAGTGCTGGCAGCCCTGAAGCGCCTCAAGGCTTCCACCCCGTTTGACAACCTCCTGGACATCACAGAGACCATCAAGAAGATGGCCTTCAAGATCACTCGGGCCGGCGAACTCATTGGCCGGGAGGTGGTCAGGCAACTAGGTGACCCGGTTACCTTTGGCATCGTCGACCTCTCGCTGGCGCCAACGCCGGCCGTAGGGGATTCCATTGCCGACATCATCGAGGTGATGGGCATCGAGTCGACTGGGGCCCCGGGAACCACTGCGGCTCTGGCCATGCTGGTTGATGCGGTGAAGAAGGGTGGGACTATGGCCTCCTCCTCAGTGGGCGGTCTCTCCGGTGCCTTCATCCCGGTTTCGGAAGATCAGGGCATGATCTCGGCCACCTTGCGGGGCTCCATCTCACTCGAGAAGATGGAGGCGATGACCGCAGTCTGCTCGGTGGGGCTTGACATGGTGGCAGTGCCGGGGGATACCCCCGCCGAATCAATTAGCGGGATCATTGCCGACGAGTTGGCCATTGGCATGGTCAACATGAAGACCACGGCCGTGCGGATCATCCCGGTGCCGGACATGGGACCAGGCGGCGTCGTCGATCTTGGCGGTTTGCTGGGGCAGTTGGTGGTAATGGCAGTGCCGCAGTTCTCCAGTGCGGACTTCATCAACCTGAAGGGGCGGATTCCGCCCCCGATTATGGCCACCAAGAACTAGACCGAGGGAAAGCATGCTCCATGAGCGCATCATCCGAGGAGATATTCGGGCCGCGGCGCGCCTCATGCGGCTGGCGGACGACCGCGATCCCCGGGCGAGGCAGGAGTTGTCGGACCTCTTTGAGCACACCGGCAAAGCCCACGTCATCGGCATCACCGGCAACCCCGGCGCGGGCAAGAGCACTCTAGTGGACATGGTCGTGCAGGATCTCCGGAGCCGCAACCTCACCGTCGGTGTGATTGCCATCGACCCATCGAGTCCTTTTACCGGAGGCGCCATCCTGGGTGACCGCATCCGCATGCAGCGCCATGCCGAAGACGAGGGGGTCTTCATCCGCTCCCTGGCGACCCGAGGGCACCTGGGGGGCCTCACTCGCTCCACCAACGATGTGGTAACGGTCATGGATGGCATGGGCTATGACATTGTCATTATTGAAACCGTGGGCGTGGGACAGGATGAGGTTGAAATCGTCAAGACCGCCCACACTTCGGTAGTGGTCCTGGTACCCGGCATGGGCGACGAAATTCAAATCATGAAGGCCGGCATCCTCGAGATTGCTGACATCTTTGTAGTGAACAAGGCTGACCGACCGGGGGTGGAGCGGGTCATGGCCGAGTTGTCAACCCTCCAGCACATCGTCCACCACGAAGACGAGGACCGCGTTCCCGTGCTGAAGACCGTCGCTCCCAGCAACGTGGGCATCCGGGAATTGGGGGATGCGATGATTGCTCATCTGGGCAAGATCAGCGCCTCGGGCGAGAAGGCAAAGCGGGATCAGGCGAGACTCCGGGAGATTATTCTTTCCTACGTCCGGGAGTCGACGCAGGAGCGGTTCAATCAGCGGTTCCGGGAGTTTGATGAGCGGCAGGACGTCAGCAAGCGGTTGCTGGCCCGTGAGGTTTCGCCCTATGAGGTAGCGGATCTGCTGCTCAGTGAGATACTTGCTGAAGGCAGGTAGCGCCGACGTTTGCATTGGGGACGAACATCTCCTATGATTCGTCCGTAGCAATGGAGCCCATATGGACGACCGCAGAGCTCATCCCCGTTTTCGCACGCCGGACATGATGGCAATGGTGAGGGTTCCGGAATCCTCACTTGACTATTACTTTCACGTCGAGAATCTTTCGCAAAGCGGCCTTGCTATTGTCACCAAGACGCTCAAGGGGTTTCCCATTGAGCCGGGCCGAGTCATTGACCTGGAGGTCTATTCGCCGTCCGGGAACATCTCCTGTCGCGGGGTAGTTGCCAGGATCATCCCGGGCCCCGGCGAATCGCCACTCGGGGTTGGGGTCCAGGTCTACAGTTTCGCTCCCGGTGCCCAGCAGAAATGGGATTCTCTGATCGAAGATATGGCTGCCCGGGGGGATGCGCTGTCGTAATCAGCCTGCTTGCAGCCACAAGATAAGGTCCGGTCAATGATGCAGAAACGCCGTTCACTCCTGTTCCTCTTCACGATGCTACTGCTTGCCTGCGGTGACGACGGCGCTCCTAGCTCAGAGGAGTTCTGGCGCGACATTCTAGCTGAGCCAGACATCGACTACCGCGTCGACGAGCTCCCTCCCATCCCCATGGGCTTCGTCCCTGACGATGCCCGGGACGATCAGGTGAAGGCTATTGAGCGCACCAATTGGTATCGGGCCATGAGCGACCTGCCTCCGTTGGATATGATCGGGGCCATCAACAAGGCCTGTCAGGCGCACTGCGACTACTACGTCACCCACATCGACAAGTACAAGAGCACCGGCAGCAGTCCGCACAACGAGAATCCATCGTGGAGCGAAGGCTACACGGGGGTTGCGCCCTGGGACCGGATGGGGCACTTCGGCTATGCCGACGGGGCCTCCGAGGTCATTGCCTTCGTGCACAATC
>CALGBT010000019.1 GCA_937884235.1 uncultured Pseudomonadota bacterium | reverse complement strand
GATTTCACGGTCGGTTTGAGTCTTCAGCAGTGCTCCGAGGGTGTCTTTGTCGCCCACGTCTCCGATTCGAACGGCCAGCACCGTGACCCCGTATTCCTGCAGTTCTTTTTCAAGCATCGAGGCGCTTTGTTGTTCCTGCACCGAACGGTTCTGGACATAGTCCAGTGCCTTGACCTTCTCCGCATTGTTTCTGAAAATGGCGCGGACGCTGGGAGTGACGAGTTTACTCAGAACGAAGGCATCTCCGCCGATGGTCGAAACCACCAGGGGAGCATTGTCACGGCTGATTCGATAGCTCACACGAACATCCACCGGGAATGTAAATCCATCCTTGCTTCGCACCGAGATGGGCTGGCGTTCCTGTGCTTCCGCTTCCCCTGCTTCCAATTCCCTTGTGTAACTGACTTTCACTTGGCGAATGTCCACCATGGTCATTTCGTACGCATTGGTGTTCAGGTAGTACTTGCCCTCAGAAAGGGGTGTATTCCAGATACCTCTTTGCCCTTTTTCGACCAGCCGTTTGTCGGATTCCACCAGTTCGCCCACGTTGCTTTTAACCACGGCGACCGTTCCGATTTGGACGTTGGTAACGGGAACCGTGGTGACCGTAAATAGTTGGGGGTTCAGGCGGTACTTGCCCGGTTTCAGAACGGAAAGCTGCGGCCCCTTGTAGCCTTCCCCTTCCCCCAGGAAGAACTTGGCATCGATCATCTGGTCCGGCGCTTCCCACTCGGCCGCGTAGACGGATCCAGGAGGCAGGCTTCTACCATCGGATGTGGTGAGAAGCCCAATGTTTCCGTCCAATATCTCAGTGATTGGGGCCTTGCTGACATCGTACTGCCACGGCCAGTAGAAGAAATGCCAGCCGGGTGTGAGGACCTCGGCCTGAATGCCGTTTTCCCCGTTGACAG
This sequence comes from uncultured Pseudomonadota bacterium, assembly GCA_937884235.1. Taxonomy (GTDB): domain Bacteria; phylum Myxococcota_A; class UBA9042; order CAIXZC01; family CAIXZC01; genus CALGBT01. Next base: position 1,331 of record CALGBT010000019.1, on the reverse strand, counting down.
CCAGGATACTGCCCTGGGGCAATGGGCCTCCACCCAGCTTCTTTTCTACGATACCGATCTGGTCGCCGTCGATTTTCACTGAAGAGAGAGCAAAGACGACGCCCAGAGCCAGGAGTAACGCAGGGAGTGCCAGGCCCAACATGGCGACAGGACGAAGCCTTCTAAGCCGCGCAGCGAGAGCTTGATAATTATCCATCATTCATTCTTCTCCATTATGTAGGTTTGCTTGGGCGCCGTTTCGCTTGCGCATAGCCTGCGCACACGCCCGTTGTGAAAGGCCAAGACCAGTGATTAGCTCGCTTTTATTGAACCGAGAAGATCGTAACCACAACTCGTAGCGAAACTACCGCGGTTATCAAGGCGCTTGCAAGGACTATGTAGCGGGAGTCGGGCGAAGCCAGACCCAACGCCGTTGCCAGCGCTGTGGGCACCCGGGTGCGCCGGACTCCCGTCACACCGAAACGGATATTGGCGGCAATGTCTCGCTGAAGATCAGGTGGGCCAGCTCTTCCCGCATATCTTCGGGATCCACTTCCCCGTCGTGCCCAGGTACTCGTCCGCTCAATACCGGTAGGTTGCTGCGAGCCCCGTTTTCACCGGCATCAAGTCCGCAGGAATCACCATCACTTGTCCACCCATTTTCACGGTGAGTTCAGCCAATTCGTCGAGCAGTTCATCTGCCTGGGAGGCAATTGCCTCCGATAGTTCAGCCTGGCCAGAGACAACGCTTAGCTTCCCCATGATTCTGCGGTCGGCCTCGATTAGCAGTGTCGCCACCCGACCTGAAGCAGCCGCGGTCGCAACCTCTGCCACGTCGCCACTGCCAAGGCCCTTGGAGCGAGCTTGCATAAACTCCTCGCCCAGCGCCGCTAGCCGCGCCTGATACTGAGGCTCGATGGTCTGCCAGGCAAGGGCCTGCAGTTTCTCGACCGAGACAGACGTGGGGTCGAAGCTGATCCCATAGGCGACCAGAAACGGGTTCTTGCTGACCTGGTGGAAAAGATCATGATGCTCCGGCAATGCTGCCAGGATCAGCGGCAGGCCAGAGGGTCGGGAGCAATGCTCCAACACGGCGCTGTCGATGGCGCGGAAGAACCGCTCTGTATCAATGTCGACCTCTTCCGCCTTCGCACCGTGGCCGTGACCGCCGTGGGAAACGACGACCTGGCGTGGCTCAGTCAATTCTCCCCCCAGTGCCTCTGCAATCGTCAACGGGAGTCCCGGGACGCTACCGATCTCGTCAAGCGCATGACGGGTTCCTTCGAAAAACCGAATGTTGTCGAGACTCAAACCGAGCACCTGGTAGCGATCGACCGATTGCAGAAAACGTC
>CALGBT010000018.1 GCA_937884235.1 uncultured Pseudomonadota bacterium | reverse complement strand
TGTGATTCCGGGCCGGTGAGGATCATTCGACCAGTGGCGCCAAAGGGCCGGATGGTGTTAAGGTTGACCTCTGCCGCCTTGAGGGCTTCATTGCAAGCAACGGCCAGATAGGCAGCTGGGGTCGCCTCCATGATGAGGATCGATTCGCCCGCCACCACCATGTTGCCCTTGGACATACCGGTGAAGGCAATAGCATGGTCCTGTTCGACGCCCCGGATGATGTGGTTGGCCAGGATCTTGACCTCTGCCCGGTCGCCGATAGTCAATCCGGTGACATCAAAGACGATGCGGCCCGCCTCGATGATCTCGCCCTGGTCCGGGTGCTGGATCTGCATCAGGCCGAATTGCCGCTCGGTTACCAGCGAACCCAGTCTGACTTTGGTCCGCTTGAGGACCAGGTCGATCATCCGGTGAATCTCCATGGCCGGTGCCAACTCCAGGAAGATGGCGGCATCGTATTCGGCCGGATCGTAGACCCGGTTATCCTTGGCCATGAACTGGGCGAGCTGAGGTTGCAGACTATCTATAAAAGTGTAAGTTCGCAGTTCAAAGTTTCCAACTGTCATGGGCGCATCCCCTCCTTGGACAAACAGTCACCAGTCACTTCATATCGGATCGACCGCTCAGAGGCAAGAACTAGTTGCCACCCCCGATGCATGAACAAAGCGAAGTCATGGTGAAGTTAGCGACATCCCCGTCACGTCCCTCCACTGCGAGGTAGTAGGTCTTCCCCTGGGTTGCCTGGAAGGTGACCTTGGCCTGTTTCATGAACTCGCCGGTCATCAGTCCAGCGGCGAGGCAGGAAGAGGGTTTACAACCGCTCTCTTGGTCGAGGGCCAGGATGTCCAGGAATTTCGTCATGTTGCCCATCATGCCCATACTCACCGTGAAGCTTACCTGACCCGTGCACGGGGAGACAAATGAGTAGACCCGCTCCACGGCCGGATAGGCGTAGGGGGAACAGGGGTAGCTGTCGAGGTTCCCAATGCCCTCCCCGGGGAGGCTGGAGAGGGCCACGAACCCGCACTGCAGGGTCGACGTTACCAGGCACTCCTGTTCCTGGCAATTCTGTGCGTCAAGGCACTGGGGGTCGGCACAGTCAATGGCTCCGTCGCCATTGTCATCGATCTTGTTGGCACAGATCTCATTACATACATCGGGTCCCGATGCACATTCTCCATCGATGCAGAGGTCTGGTTCAGTACACTCATCTTCATCGGAACACGATGTACCTTGCAGGAGCAGGCCATCAAAGATGCACTTACCGCTCAGGGGATCGCAGGTATCTGCTGTGCACGGATTGTCATCTTCGCATGGCACGGCCATGTGGCCGCAGGTACTGGTTTCTGCGAGGCAAGTGTCGACGGTGCAGGGATTCTCGTCATCACAGATGCTCGGGTCCGCCTTGAAGAGACAGCCAATGTCCGGCTGGCACGACTCGACGGTGCAGAAGTTGTCATCGTCGCAAACCTTGGGCAGGCAACCGCACTCGGTGCCGACGGGGGTGGGAGTCAGGCAAAGATTGTCGCAAACCATGGGCACGTGGGAGCACTCTCCTGAGGCCATGTCACACTCGTCGGTGGTGCATGGGTCTTCGTCGTCACAGGCAACGGGGTTTACTGCCACCACGCATCCCTCCATGGGAATGCAGGATTCATTGGTGCAGTTGTTGTTGTCGTCACAGTTCAGGATACCGGGGCCAGCGATGCACTGGCTCCCGGAACATTGGTCCCCCAAAGTGCAGGGGTCGCCATCTTCACAGGCCTTCTTGTTGGCCTGGTGAATGCAACCCTCCACGGAGCTGCAGGCATCATCTGTGCAAGGATTCTCGTCGTTGCAGTTGAGCTGCTGATTGCCGGGAATGCACTCTCCTTCTGCGCACTGGTCCCCAGCGGTGCAGGGGTTACCGTCTTCACATGAGACTTCAACAGCCTCGTTGATACAGGTGCCTTCCTGGCAATTGTCTGCGGTGCAGGGGTTCTGGTCATCACAGTCCATGAACTCCAGGCCACTGCAGATACCGTCCAGGCACCGCTCCTTGGTCGTGCACGTGTCCCCATCGTCGCAGTCAGTGCCCGGTGGAGCCTGGGTCTCCACGCACAGTCCCGTCTCGGGAACGCATAGTTCCCCGGCGCAGGGATTCTCCCACGGGGAACACAGGATTACAGTGTCCGGGGCGAGCTGGCACTCGCCCGCCAGGCAGAGGACCAGCCCATTGCACCTGTCGCCGTCGTCCAAGGCTTCACATTCGGAGTCGTCAATGCAACCCAAGCGAGCCTCCTCCAGAGTCTCAGAAACGTCGGACGCGCCGCCAATTTCGTTCAGCATATCGGTAACTTCAGGCCACCCTGTCGTGGTATCATAAGCGATTAGCGGTCCGGGTTCTCCGCTGGCGCCGCAAGCAGCGCAAAACAGCACCAGCGCCAATAGCCACCGGCTCTTGTCTCCACAAGTTCTCATCTTCTACTCCCGGGTCTGTCCGTGTTCTGCTTCCTGGGCAGTATAGCTGAGGGGGCCGTTGCACACAAAACAATCAGGCATCACCTCCGGAGTAGTGCGCGAGGCCGAAAATGGTTGACAGGCGGCGCTGGCGCACGTTAGCTTGCCCTGCGATGGAGGCCTGTCATGCACAAGAATCTGGAAGAGTTTGACTATCTAAATTCCGATCTTTCGGAATCGTTCAATAAGAGCGTTGCGGTTCGTTCCGATGAGATGTTCGAGAAGGAAGTAATGGAGAGAGCCCGTCTGCTCTACAACCTGAAGTTCAGCGCCAAAGCTGCGGTGGCCAGGATTCGGGCCAATATCGAATGGGAATTCGACCACACCTGGAACAAGGCTGATCCGGCCATTCTCAAACGGTTGGACTCCATCGTCAAGGGCTACTTCAAGAGTATGAAGGGCAAGTTAGACTAAGCTGGAGTCAGCACCTCGCGGCAAACCCCCCACTTTTTTTCTCGCCTGTGCAACTTAGCGTATCCTAGTGCGTGGTTAAAAGAACTCATGGTTTTAATCGCCTTTAACCAAAGGCCAGGGGTGCAGGGTTGGATATGAAGAGAAGAATTCGTGCGCTTTTCGGGGTTTGCGTGGGTCCCACCGCGCTGCTGGTGTCGACTTTGCTCCTAGTTTCCTACTTTCTGGGAGTCGGCCAGCCCGGGAGGGCAATGATCACTGCTTTGGCAGGCTCCGAGATAAGTGGCACAGCAGTGGTAGGTCAGGTCCAGGTAGACCCCTTCGGCACTTCGGTGGCCCTTTTTGACCTGGAACTGTGGACGGCCGATGGGGTACCGGCGGCGACGGCAGAGGCGGTGGAGGTGACGGCCTCTTCGCTGTTTGAAAAGGATTTCTCCAAACTGGCAATTCGCAGTCCGCAGTTGATGATTGTGATGGACGAAGAGGGGCGATCCAACCTGGATGGACTGTTCCTAACGAAGCCAGACACTGGCCCGAAGGAGCCATCCCTGTTGCGGATTGACGCGGTCAAGGTGGAGGGGGCTGGGGTTTCCTTCACAACCCCTGATTTGACTATGGATATTGGTCCGATAACGGCTTCTGGCGCCATTGACCAGCCGGCGGGGAAGTTGCCGGGTGGCCATTTCGAGGGACGAATTGGCGAGTTGCGGTTGTCGCCTCGTTCTCCGGTGATGGCGGATTTGCTCGCTGGTTTGCTGGGCCCCCAGTCGCCAGCCATTGTTGGACCAATCGATGCGTTGGTCCACTGGGGCGATGGCAATGTTGACATTCGTTCGGTGCAGATGACCTTTGAGCCGGTGGAGTTGTACCTCCAGGGGCGGGTCAATTACGAGCAGTTGGCGGGTACCCTATCCTTGATGGCAACCCGAGAGGGTAGGCAGGTGGCATCTCTTCTGCTGCGTCGGGAGGGTACGGATTGGGCTTTCTCGATGCAGGTGAGCGAGGCGCATTTGCCGGGGCGGCAGGGGAAGGTGCTGGCGGTTCCTGCCGTGGAATTGTCCGGTTTTGCGCTGAGCGCATTGCCGGGTCAGGCTTCCTTCAAGCTCAATCGGCTCAGCATTCCTCGCCTGGGTCTTGGCGACGCGCAGCTTGCCGAGGTCTCTCTTTCTGGTTCGGCGCAATACGAGTCCGTCCTGCCGATGCATGAGCTGGTCGGCCGGTTGGTGACGGGAGCGGCGACAATAGCGGATGTTGCGACGAATTGGAGCTCTGGTGATGTCACCGCTTCTCTGCTTATCGAGTCGGTGAGCAAGGGGGAGCGCAGGCTGGTTGCTCCGTTGCGGTTGCGGGTAGAGGCTAAGCGCATGCGGGATGACAAGATGCGTTGGACTGCAGATCTCTCCCTTCATCCCCACGGCAGTGTGCGAGCCGAGTTTACGGCAGACCTGCGGACTCGTGATGGCCTGGTGCCATACGTCGCTCAGCTTCATATCGATGGACTTGAGACGGAAGCGTTGTTGGACCTTCTGGCGGTGCCTGGGATGTTGCGGCCTATGCTCTCTGGGCGGCTCGACGGGAGCCTGGAGGTGGCGTCCAGCGACCTTTCGTCCGCCACCGTGAGAGTATCCTACTGTCGTTTCGACCTGGTTCGCGTCGAGGGAGGGGACATGGTCTTCCGGACCCCCGACGATCAGCAGACCTGGGATTTCGGTGTGGCCCCCAGCTTCTCGTTTTTCAGCAAGGAGGTGAGGTTCGGGGACGGCAGACTTGTCATGCAGGTGCAACCGCAGGGGTAGGATGGTCAAGGCAGCGGATAAGCAGCCCCCGTCACGCCTAGGCAGGTCGTGGGCGGCGCTTCGGACCCGGGGCGGTAGGGCCATGGGTGTGCTGGGCCGAATGCTGCTGTTCCTGCTCATGCTTCCCATTCGAGTGCTCCTTCTCGCCTGGGTGATGACGACGCGCTTCTTCCTGGTTGTCGCCACCCTGGCCCTGGTCCTCTACTTCGTCGCGACAACGGTGGTTACCGGGCCATTGGTGCTGGGTATCGTCAACGAGGAACTGCTTGGACATTTCAGCGCTGACCATGTCGACGTTTCTCTACTTTCGGCCCGAGTTCAGCTCTTCAATGTGCGGATAACCCACCCCATGGGTCATGACATTGTGCATGCACGGCGGGTAGCCACGGGAATTGACCTGGCGGGACTCGCTATCTGGGGCGTCAAGTCGTTTGTTGGCGTTGCCGGGCCCATGCCTCTGCTGCTGCGCGAGACGCGGGTCGACGATTACGACGTGTTGCTTCCCTTTGCTGATGATGGCCTTCACTTCGCAGAGGCCTTTCTGCCGCGGGTAGTGTCGGCAGAAAAGGAACCGTCAGGCCCCGGTCCGATAGTTACGTTGAGTCACGTGGTTCTTGGTGAAGGGCATGTGCTTCTCGATTTCGGGATCTGGAACATGCCCATTGCGGTGCAGCGGTTGAATGCGGACATGCGCATTGGTGGTCCTGAGGAGTTCATGCTTACCGCCCGCTCGGTGCAGATCTCCGAATTTCGCATCATCGGGTTGCTGCCTCCGCCAGTTGAATTCGTTACTGAGGTCGGTTCGGTGATCAATCTTGCTCGCTTCCGCATGAATTTGGTGGATATGGAGGCCCACGATGCCACCATCGTTCATCCCGATTTCGAGGCGTCAGTCAGTGATTTCGCCTTCCAATTCTCGCGGAAGTCTTTGCCGGCGACTTGCCGTGGTCAGGTTTCTCTCCTCTCGCCCCATCGGCTGGAGGAGGTAAGCCTGGGTCACGTCTTTGGCACCGCAGTGGTGGACTTCGAGATGTTTGGCTCAATTGCGCTGCCCGAGTTCCGCTTCGATTTGCGGTCCCCCTCGCTGGTGGTTGAGGGATTGCCAGGTGAGCAAATAACTGCCAAGGCGACCCTCGACCTGCACGGTGGCGTCTTTGTGAACATTGGTGAGATGGAAGCAGAGATGCTGGGCGCTGATCTGTCGTTGGCCCAGGCCAATTTCGATATGGAGTATGGTGGGGACCCGGAGGTGGGGGTCGATGGTTGTTTTGCCGGGCTGCGCCCGGCCCTGGTGACCGGCGGGCTAGGGATAGAGGGACTTGAGCCGTACATCGATCTCGTGGCCTCCGGGTGTTGCCACAAGTGCCGCCTCAATGTTGGCGACGACGGCCTGCGCCTCGACGGCGGAGTTGCCGTTTCGTTTGATACCGGTGCCGTTGCTGCCCTCGAGACCGGTATCGGGGCTGGACTCGTCGAGGCCTTCGTGAGTTGGACAGGTGATTCTGTGCGGTGGGAGGGGTTGGCCCTCACCACGGATATTGGCCATCTCTCCAGTGTTGGCTTTCTGACCTTCGCAGAGGAATTGAAGGGCCGGGTGGATGCGGCCCTCTACGTCGAAGATCTGGCCAGATTGCCGGCATTGGCATTGTTGGGCATCGGGGGCGGAATCGAGATGCCGGAGCTGGTGGTATCTGGCACGCTGGATGATCCCTCCCTGCAGGTCACAGCAGCCGGCGACAATTTGCGAGCCATGGGGGAGGTTTTTGACGAAGTGTTGCTGGAGGGAGGGTATGCCGGGGGCAGAGTTGAACTCGACACTCTCTGTTTCCAACATCAGTTGAGCCGCGGCTGTCTGTCCGGGACCGCATCGGTGCCACTGGACGAAGACGAATTGTTGCCAATACCTTTGAGTCTGACCGTGGCTGATCCTCTTGTCGTCGACCTTGGCAATTTGCCCTTTGTTACCCTGCCGGTGAAGGGGGCCCTGAGCGTCGGGCCGGTTGACGTGCAAGGTTCAATCCATGCCGGTTGGCTTGAGACGCTGGCCAGCTTCGAAGGGGCGGTGCGGTTGGATGGCGAAAATCTGGCGAGCCCCGAATTCGGGCTTGTGGTCGCCTCGCTGCAAGTTGAGTTGGACAAGGCCATGGCCCCGGCCGGGCCACCAGATCCCGGGGCGAGTCGCGTGGGGATTTCCGTGGAGCGGCTGGCCATGGGGGAGGTGCGCCTGGAAAGCGGCTCCTTGCTCCTGGACCTGGAAACCGTGGCCGGTCTGGGGGCCGAGGTGGATGGATTTCCGGTACCCATCGGCGCGGGTCGGCTGAGAGTAAGCGGCCTGGAGGTGGCCGGGGAGACGGTGGATGACATCGATTTGTCCCTGCAGGGGGCGCAGGAGCCGCTGCGGGGTATCGCCAAAGGGCGAGTCCGCTTGCGGGAAGGTGTTCGGGTTGACGTGGGGGCCGAGGTCTCCATTGAGGCACTGCTGGGCACTTTGTCCCTATCTACGAAGTCCTTCCCCCTCGCCGCTTTGCCTGTGGGACTCCTGGATGGGCCACTGCGGGAACTCCTGGCGGAGACACGGGTGACGACCAGATTGGACGTCTCCCGTATCGATCTGCCATCTCTATTTGATGGCGATTGGTCCTCTCTTCTCGCCGCCTTGCAGGCGAGGGGGAGCGTTACAGTGCACAATCTTGAGAGTCTTCCCGAGCCAATAACGGAGGTTCAGGCAGACTTCTCCATGCAGCGTGGTCGACTGAATCTCGACCCACTGCGAGCCAGGTTGTTGGGGGGCACGGATGTTACCTTCTATGGCAAGGTCTGGCCGCTGGGGCAACGGCTCCAAGGGACCTTGCGTCTCCCTCGTACGAAACTTACGGCGTTGCGCAACTACCGAGAACTGGATGTGCCGGTGGATGCGGGCCTGGATGCCACAGTCGAGTTAGATGGGCCTTGGCTCGCACCAGCCGTGGATGCTGCCATCGAGATTACTGACCTCGTGGCTGCCGGTTTTTCCTTGGGCGGGGCCAAACTGAAGGTAACCGGGGAGGTGGGCCGGCATTTGCAGATTGTCGCAGAAGAGTTCCTCCCCCACCTGGCCATGGAGAGTGCTGACCTGAGCTTCAGTAACGGGCTTCCCGACCGGCTCGATGCGGTGCTCTCTTTTGCTTCGCTTTCCCCGTCGCAAATCCTCCCTGATTTTCCGAAGGTCGTTTCGGCAAGCGCAACGGGGTCTGCGGCTGTGGCGGTTCGCTTCGGGGATGGGGAGGCGTTCACCACAACCATCGAGTTGCCGGCCACCAAGCTTGAGAGTTGCTTGAACTCCGATGCCTTGAGTATCTGCATGCAGAATCCTGATCCCAGCACGGTTATTGTTGATACGTCGGGGGTTCGGTTCGAGGCCACCAGGATGGTTGGCGGCGGGCACTCCCTGGATGTCCAGGGAGGGCTGGACTATCGCACCGGGTGGGACCTGCGGGTTGGCGCCTCCCTCGACGTAGCAAGCGTACCGTTTCTTGGCGAGTGGCTTGCCAGCTATGAAGGTCGACTGGGGACCGGCAAGGAGCCATTGTTGATTTCAGGGCCCCTGGAGAATCCCGAAATCAAGGGCTCTATCCAGCTGGCCGGCGTCAATTTGATGCCTCGCCAGTTAGGTAGCGAGATCTCAATTCCGCAAGGCGTTTTGCAGGTTGGCGGGGCGCTAATGGATGGACGGATGGTGGGGCTCATCGAGGAGGACTTCCCCCTGACGGGAACCTATGACGAGGGCAGCTTCTCGGCCTACGGCTGGTTCCGGCTGGCGAACTGGTGGCCAGAAGATGCACTTCTGAACCTCTCGGGCAAAGAGATCTACTACCAATCCCCCGGGCAATTCCGCCTGGTCATTAGTCCCCGGGTGGAATTCTCGGGGCGGGGCATGTCCGGTGAGGGTGGTGGTCAAACCAGTCTCACCGGCGACGTCTACCTCTCCGAGGGGGAATTCACCCGCAACTTCGACCGCCTCATCGGGTCATTTGCCACGGCTTTCTCTCGCACCCAGGAACGCTACTCAAAGCCGCTCACTGAGACGCTGCCGTTTCTCCGGAACATGATTCTGGATTTGCGCGTGCGTGGCGGTAACTTCGCGGTCTCCAGCCGCTTCCCCTTCGGAGAAACCGAACTGTCGGTCAACCTTGACCTGCGCGTTGGTGGCACTCTGGATGACCTCAAGCTTTTCGACTGGATGCGGCTGGTCCCAGGGGGGACCATCACCTACAAGGTCGTGAAGCGGGTCTTTTCAATCACCCAGGGTACCGTCGATTTCTCGGGCCCCCCGGGTGTTCCCTACATCGATATCGAGGCCATTACCGAGGTTCCCTACAAGCGCTCCTCTGATGCCGGAATTGCCCTGGAACTGGATGAAGAAGCCTGGGGGGAGAGTATCCCCATTAAGATCCGGCTGACTGGCACCTATCCGAACCTGAAGCCAGAGTTCTCCAGCGACAAGCCCGGATTTGATGACGCAGACCTCCAGACGCTGTTGCTCCTGGGCATGACCCGCAAGGATCTTGAGGGGCGCTCCGATGATTCGGGAGGGAGGGCGGACGTTTCCATCAATCTGTTGACGGAGGATGTGGCCAGCATGGTCTCCAATCTGCTCCTGGCGCCCTTTGTTGATACGGTCTCATTGGGCTTCACGACAACCGGGGGTATCATGGCGGAGGCAGCCACCAAGATTGGGCGGGCAATCAGTCTGAGTACCCGGGTCCGGAAGGACTCGGAAGAAGAGGAGTACGTGGCGGGTATCAGGTTTAAGATCACCGACCGGCTGTCGCTGGAAGGACGCATGAAGAAGGCGGAAGACCAGTTTGATTCCCAGACGTTGTATGAGGCGAAGTTCAAGTATGTGATTCCCCTCGACTGAGGAGGCGGGATGGTCAGGCTGTTAACGATGATTGGAATCCTCCTGCTGGTGCCGGTGCTGCCGGTGAATGCCCAGGAGTGTGATGATCTCGTTGTCGCGGCTGTGAGGTTTGCTGGTTGCGGAAGTACCCGTTGCGCTGAAAAGAAGACCCGGGGGAGGCTTGTGGCAGTCACAGATCTGCTGGGCAGGAACGGCTCTGAGAAGGCCGTAGAGAAGGCTGGGAAGAGGCTCCTGAAGACCGGGTTCTTCGCTGAATTGAAGAGCACCTGCAAGGCCACCTCCAATGGTGCGGTAGTCACCTTCTCGGTAGTTCCCAACCGCTTTGTGCGCCAGATAGACCTGACCGGCGTGAAGATCCTCTTCTCGTCCGATCTGGAGCAGCGCATCTTCCTGCACCCTGGTGCCATCTTCAATCCGGACAAGAAGGAATCCCGGGAGCGGCTGGAGCGGCAGGTAGCCAACATTACGTCGTACATGCGCCAGCAGGGCCTCGATACGGCCTCGGTGGTCGTGGAGACGCGGCTCGTGGAGCCCGACCTCGTGGATCTCTCCTTCCGAGTTGATGAAGGCAAGGTGACCCGGGTGGAGCGGGTGGCGGTGGAACTTGAGGGGCCCTGGGACGAACCGTCTCCCGCCCAGTATTCATGCCCGGTGGTCACGGTGCGACAGTTGCTCCTGGCGGCGGGGGTTGAGCGCGGTGAGCTTTACACTGGAAAGACCGCTCGCAAGGTCAAAGCCAGAGTGCGGGAGTTTCTGCAGCAGTACGGCTTTCAGGTGCCACGGGTGAAGGTGACCTTCGATTCCCAGACGGAGGTCATTACCGTCAACGTTCGAGTCAACAAGTGTTACGCTATCCACATCTTCGAGCGGCAAGAGGCTGTGCCCTATGTGGACACCTGGGAGAAGGTCAAGGAAGAGGAGATCTACGCGGCGCTACCCTTTCGCGAATCGGGGGTTTTTGACCGCCGTGAGGCCCACCTGGGAATTGAGGAACTCCTGATCTATCACAAGACTCGCGGGTACCTCTTTGCCGATGTTGAGATGCAGTACGTGGATTACCGGGAGATGTACGAGGCGTGGCCCTATCCGCTGGTGGGGGGGGTCACCTATCGGGTTACTCGTGGCCAGCCCTCCGAGATCAGGGAGTTGACCTTCCCGGGGCTCTCAGAGGATGAAAGTGAGCTGTTGCTGACGCTCATGGAGACCCGTCGCTATGATTTCTTTGATGTGGGTGGTTTTCTCCAGGTTGAGCAGCTTCTGTCCGACATGGACGTCATCACCAAGTATTATGCTGATCGCGGTTTCTTCCAGATGTCCTTTCCCCTGGCCCGTCTCCAGGATGACCAGATCCGGGTGCAGATAATTCGCCGCAAGGACCGCACCGTCTGGCGATATCATTACCTGGACAAAGCCTTCGACGTCGTCAAGCCGGACTGGGAGAATGCCATTCGCGTCGAGATTCCCATCGACAAGGGAGAGGGGAGCACGGTTCACAGCTTCACCATTCTGGGTGCTGATGCGCTTTCTGAGAAGAGCCTCTACAAGGGCCTTCCAATCCAGCCGGACGGTGAGTTCTCTGCCCGGCTTGTGCGGGCGACTAAGGCGGCCCTCGAGGCCCGCTATCAGGCCCTCGGCCGACCGGTTATCATTACCATTACCTGTGCCGGAATTGAACCGGAGGTGCCGACGGCCGAATGCAATGTAGAGAAGGTGCGGTCGCGCCAGGTCGACCTGGAGTTCCGGGTGGTTGAGGGGAAGCAGCAGTTGATGGGACGGGTCCTGGTGGTGGGGAACCTCAAGACCTCTCGTCGCGTTGTTGAGCGAGATTTCCCTGACGAAGGCGAGCCCTTTGACCGGATCAAGGTGGATGACGCTATCCGCCGCCTGCGCAACACCGGTGTGTTTTCTTCAGTTCGTCTTGTTACCCTGGGCCCTGACGAAGTGCCACCTCGCAAGACCGTGGACGTTGTGGTCCAGGTTGAGGAGGCCCGCACGCGCCAGGTGGAAGTCTCGGCCGGATTCCAGAAGATGTACGACCGCAGCCGTGGAGGTCGTGGCGACGAACCTATCTCCGACGGCATCCGCGATCTCATCTCGACGTCGCTGCACTCGACAGGTTCCCCCCTGAGTGGCAGTGCGTTGATGCAGTCCCTGACATTTCCCGACGTCCTCCTCATGGGGGAAGTTGCCTACACGGACAAGAACTTTCTGGGCTTCGCCAAGAGCCTCAAGCTGCCGGTGAGCTATGGTTTCACGACCAGAGACCCGGCCCGTTATGCGGCCTTCAGACCGACCTACTACGACGCTCGCTTCCTCTCCTCAGACATCTCCATGAGAATGATGCCGCTCATCGTTTATGACCG
>CALGBT010000017.1 GCA_937884235.1 uncultured Pseudomonadota bacterium | reverse complement strand
CTGAACGTGGTCGGCCTCGATCCAGGTGCGGAGCTGGTCCTGGAAATCCCCCAGTTTAAAGAAGTAGTGTTCCGATGATTTGCGCTCCGGGGCGGTGCCACAGATGGCGCAATGGGCCGCTTTCAACTCAGTCGGTGCGTAAGTGGCGGAGCAGACTTCACAGGAGTCACCGTACTGGTCCTCGGCGCCACATGAAGGGCAGATGCCTCGAATCATGCGGTCGGGCAGGAACATCTTGTCTTCGGGGCACCAGGCCTGCTCCACGTCGCGTTGGCCGATATGGCCTTTGTCCCGAAGGCGGGTATAGATGAGTTCGGCGAACTTGCGGTTTTCCGGAGAGTTGGTGGTGTAATAGTTGTCGAACTCAATGAGAAAACCGGTGAAATCCTTGAAGTGCTCGGCCTGCATCCGGGTGACCAGTTCTTCGGGGGTGATGCCTTGCTGCCGGGCGGAGATCATGATTGGGGTGCCGTGGGTGTCATCGGCGCACATGTAGCGACATTCGTGGCCACGGGACTTCTGGTAGCGAACCCAGATGTCAGTCTGCAGGTACTCCACCAGGTGGCCCAGGTGGATGCTGCCGTTGGCATAGGGCAGTGCGCTGGTAACCAGGATTCGACGCTTCTTATCCATTTCTAACTCCGTTGCTATCTGGCTAGATGATTTTCTCGATGGCGACACGGCGCTGAGTGGTGATGAAACCTTCCTCGGCCAGGAGTCGAGGTACCACCGCGTGATCGCCCGTGGCGGGCTCGCCCAGCTTACCATGTCCGCCACGCAAGCCACCGTAGATGGGATTGGGATGGTCCACGTAGACGAGGTCTCCGACCTTGGCCTCCATCCTTGTCATTGCCGAAATCGGCACATGGACGAGACCATCGCCGTCGGCATCAAAGGTGACGGGAACTCTTGCCCGGCGGCCGCGGGCTTCGTTGGGAACGCCGCCCTTGAAGATTGCTTTGGCTTTCTGGATAGAGCCCCACACCAGACCGGTGAGTTGGTCTTCGGACTTGTCCTGCTTGAAGACGAATGCGGTCACTACTGCCGTTCCCACCGTGACCAGAATCAGCCAAAAGGCGCGCATGAAGATGTGCGCCTTAAGGCCCGTACCGCCCCGGCCGATGCCGTGGAGGTTGGCCAGGGGGTCGATGAGTTCAGGGAAGATAAAGCTGGCGACGATGGCGATGAGCCCCACGGTCATGGTGACGATGGCAGCCTTCGATGAGAAGCGCTTCCAGAATGCGCCGAGTAGCAGTACCACGGCCATGGGTGGCGTAATGGCTGCGGTGAAAGCCCCATGGGCTGCATAGATAGAGCCGAAGGACATGTACAGGGGCACCAGCAGGAGTCCTACCGCGGCAGCGCCAATGGAGACCCAGCGGGCCCAGGAGAGGTAGTAGCTGTCGCTCCGCTCCTTGCGGGCATTGGGTTTGAGTACGTCGTTGACCGCAATGGCCGAGACCGCGTTGATCAGCGTGTCTGCCGTGGACATGAGCGCCGCCGTCATGGCGGCCATTACCAGCCCGAAGACGCCGGGATGGGTGAGCACCACTGAGACGGTGACGAAGATATCCTCGGGGCGATAGTTATCCAGGGGGATGCCCACCATGGTCATAACCCGGCCAACCCAGCCGGTGGAGGCCACAGCGATGGCCGCCAGGGGCATGAAGAAGAGAATCATCACGGCAATGCCCTTGCGCCCATGGTCGGCACTGCGTGCCGACATGAACCGCATGATCATGCCCTGGTTGAAGAAATAGGCGG
>CALGBT010000016.1 GCA_937884235.1 uncultured Pseudomonadota bacterium | reverse complement strand
GCCCGAGGTCTCGGCCAGGTCCGAGACGACCGATGAGAGATGGAGGACATTGCGCGGCGGCGCCTCGGGATGGACTGAATCCGTGAAATTGCCCTCCCGACGGACCCCCAACAACTCCTCTGCCAGCGCCAACTCCTCGGCACTCAGGGAACCCTGGAGTTCTCCATAGTCCCACACGTAGAAACGCCCCTCCTCCCCCTCGCTATCAGCATCCTCGGCGGAGTAGAAAGCCCCCTCTGGTGCTGCCAGGTCCCCGTTGACATAGGCAAATATCTTGCGCGCCACATCTGCATACCGCTCAGCCCCGGTGAACTGGTAGGCCTCCAGATAGGCGCTCGCCAGCAGAGCCTGATCGTAAAGCATCTTCTCGAAATGAGGCAATCTCCAGCCCGGGTCCGTGGAGTAGCGATGGAAGCCGTTCCCCAGGTGGTCGAAGAGGCCGCCGGCAAACATCCCATCAAGTGTGTGCGTCGCCATTTGTGCTGTCTGCTCATGGCCGCTACGGTGGGCAGCACGCAACAGCAGCGTCAGGTTGTGAGGAGTCGGGAACTTCGTCTGACTGCCGAAACCACCATACCGACTATCGAAGCGCGCCGCCAGATCTCGCCGGGCTACCTCAATTGCCGCCAGTCCAGGAGCCTCCCCTGAAGAGGATGCCATGGCCGCCTCCAAAGCGATGCGCACCTGCTCTCCGGTCACTTCCAACCGGGAACGCTCCTTTTCCCAGGCTGCGGCAATGCGGGGCAGCAATGCCAGCATCCCCTGGCGTCCGAACCGGGTCTCACGGGGGACATAGGTCGCAGCAAAGAAGGGCTCCCCGGAAGGAGTCATGACAATGGTGAGCGGCCAACCGCCGCTACCCGTCATCAGCTGGCACGCGGTCATATAGATATGGTCAATGTCCGGTCGCTCCTCACGGTCAACCTTGATGCTGACGAAGCTCTCATTCAGCAGTCGCGCAACCTCCTCATCCTCAAAGGACTCGTGGGCCATGACGTGACACCAGTGGCAGGTTGAGTAGCCAATGGAGAGGAAGATCGGCCGTTCCAGCGCAGCTGCCCGCGCCATGGCCTCCGGCGACCACGGGTACCAATCAACCGGATTCTCTTTGTGCTGCAGCAAGTAAGGACTCTGCTCACTCGCAAGACGATTCATCGGCTTGACGTCAACCATCGCACGCTCCACTGCAATCCCCGGTTCCCCGGGCAGAAGAAAGGTCAATAACAGGGGCAACCAGACCATCCCCAACCGTCCTCTCAATGACACACATGTCCACTTCAAACCCTAGGCACCCACCCCACCCTATTCAACTCGACCAGGAAGGCACTGAACGCTTGCGGCCGATGAAAGGGGGGGATAGACTTATGCCATGAGGCTGAAAGCAACCACTGCGCTCTTGCTCTTCGCCATGACAATGGCGGCCTGTGGAGCTGAGGAGACGGGGCCCACGGGCATCGCCGACCTCAACGTCACTTCCTGGGGACCAGACATCGTCCTGCAAGGAAGCCGGCTCTTGCTGGAAGGCGATGGCTTCGTGCCCACCCAGGTCGGCGAGATGTCGGTGCGCATTGAGGGCGAGATCGGCGGCAAGAAGATCGATCACAGCGCCCCGCTCCAGGTCACCGACGACAACCTGGCCTGGTGGGAAGTCGATGCCGGTTTCATCGCCCAGACCGTTGCCTACGAAACCCCCTTCACGGGCACCATCACTATCTCACGGAAGATTCTGGGTTACTCGGTCACGGACCGCTTCACGCTTCCCGTCACGCTACTGGTGCGACGCAATCTCACCCCG
>CALGBT010000015.1 GCA_937884235.1 uncultured Pseudomonadota bacterium | reverse complement strand
TTCCCCCTCCGTCGGGGCTGGGAAGGACAATGTCGTTGCCTCGCAGCGTGACACACTGGCCCTGGTCGCAGTTGCCGCCGGGGCAATCGTCATTGACTGTGCACTGCGATTCCTCGACCGCATCCGGTGTGCCAGTGGATTCGGAACTGCATGCTGCGAACACCACGGACAGTGCGATCACGATCTGCAAAGAGAACCTCGGTGTATTCATGCTGCCTCCTTGTCTCGGGCATTGTACTCGACTGCAAGTAGTTGAGCAATGCTCTGGACGACTTGCAATCGTACCTTGGCAGGAGATAGAATGGGGCCACCTGCAACGCAAGGAGGCAGAGATGCCCAAAGGGCTGCGTGTCAATCATGAAGAGCGAGTGGCTGTTGTTACTTTGGTGAACGGGGATAATGCCCTCTCGGGACCGTTTCTCGCCGAGATTCGTGAGGTCTTGACGGAGTTGTTGGGCAATGATGCCGTCAAGTCAGTGGTGGTTACCGGAGAGGGCAAGTTCTTTAGCAACGGTCTCGACCTCTGGTGGATGAAAGAGCAGAAGCCGAAGGATGTATTGGCGTTTCTGATCGAAGTGACGCAGTTCCTGAAGTTCACTCTGCTTTACCCCAAGCCCGTTATTGGTGCCCTTAACGGGCACGCGTTCGGGATGGGGGCTATTTGGCCCTGTGCCTTCGATTTTCGGGTGACCAACGCCGACCGCGGGTGGGTTTGCTTCCCGGAGATGGATATCGACATCCCCTTTTCTCCGGGGATGGTGGCGACTTGTGTCCACGGTCTCGGCAGTCGTGTCTTCAGGGACATGGCGTGGACCGCGCGCCGCTATCCGGGCGAGGAGGCGGTGAAGGTCGGCTATGCGCGGGAGTGTGCTCCAGAGGCAGAGTTGGTGGATACTGCCGTGGAGTTGGCTGGCATGATGGCCAACAAGGGAGCCGTTGCTTTTCCCATGACCAAACAGGCATGGGCCAGAGATGCTGTCCGCGTAATCGATGAACTGGACCCGGAAGCAATTAGGAAGATCCCTCTGAAGTTGGGGTAGGGCCAGTTACTTGCAACTCCGCTCGGCTCTACAGATCGCGTTGTCGCACTTCCAGACGATGATATCGCCGTAGACTGCCGGGCTGACGTCCTGAGAATTGTTGTTGGTGATTTGCACGGACTTGCCGCCCTTGTGAGTAAATATCTCCCAGTCATCCTGGATGCCGGTGCGCGCCGACCAGACGACCCGTTTCTTGGACATCTTGGGGGCCCCCTTCTCGAGGTCGTCGTTGGTCAGTTGAATCACCACCAGCCCGGTGTAGTAGACAATCTCGTAGTCATGTCCGTCGAAACGACGCCAGATAGCTCGCCCGTTTTCAATGACGGGGTCGAGGTCGTCCTGGCTGTTGTTGGTGAGGGACTTCAGTTCTTCGTCCTGCCACAGCACGATCTCGTAGTCATTCCCGTCGTGGGTGGACCAGATGACGCTCTCTCCTTCGATGTAGGGGATGCCGTCGTCTCCATCGTTCTTCGAGATGTTGTAGATGGCTCCCCCTCGTTTCATGAAGATGTCGTAGTTGTCGCCATTGAAGCCGCGCCAGACAATGAGGTCGCCTGACACCTGAGGGTGATAATCATTTTTGCCATTGTAGGTGACCTGAGTTGTTTCAATTCCATCAGAATGGAAGATCTCGTAGTCATGTCCATCCCATCCATACCAGACTATGCTCTGACCATCGGTGCGTGGTCGCCGGTCAATTTCCTCGTTGTCGGTGAGAGCGGAGATACTCTGCAGGTTGGAGGTCCAAATCTCCCTGTCGTTGCCATCGTCATGCTCCCAGACGACCAGTGAGTCGGCGATGCTGGGGAACTCGTCGCTGAGCTGGTTGGATGTGAGCTGGTAGAGAATGTTGTTGCGGAAAGCGAAGACCTGTTTGGTCCCAAAGAGTGTGCCGTGCCAAACCGCGGCATCGGCACTGATTTCCGGAGCGCCGTTGTCCGGGACCCCGCCACTAATAACCACCGGCGTCCAGATGGGGATGCTCTGGGCGTCCAGGTCGTCGCAGTCGTCCCCGCCATACGTAGTGCTCAGGTAGCCATCCCCATCGCCGTCGGGGTCGCATTCGTTGCCCAGCCCGTCGCCGTCCACGTCCGATTGCCCAGGATTGCTGAGGGCAGGACAGTTGTCTTGGGGGTCAACGACGAGGTCGCCGTCGTCGTCGGGGTCGCAACTATCCCCCGTGCCATCCTTGTCCAGGTCGGATTGGTTAGGGTTATAGAGGTAGGGGCAGTTGTCTTTTGCGTTGATCAGTCCGTCCGCGTCGAAGTCGGCCCCGCAGGTTGGTTTGCGCAAGTAAACGTCGCTTCCATGCAGCCAGGCGACGTCGCTGCCACCTACGGAAGGAGAGCTGTCAGGGATGTCGTCATCGGTAACCTGAAAGGCGGTCTTGCCATCCCACAGCATCAATTCGGCCTCGTCTCCGGTGCCCTGGACCCAGGCGACGGCGAGGGCCCCCAGGCTGAGTTGCGAGAGACCTGTCCCGCTCTTTCCGAGGACTTGGGTAACTCCATCCGCATGGCGCAGTGAGGCCACCGTTTGTTGGTCAAGGATTGAGAGCCAGGCGGTTCGACCCTGCTGCAATGTGGCGGCGACATCGTCGGCGGTGTTGTTTGAGAGTTCAACCGTCTTTCCCCGAGAATCGAGAAAGACGTCCCAGTCCTGCTTCTTCGTCCGCCAGACTACTGCGTCTCCGAAGGCCACAGGTTCGATGCTGCTGAAGAGCGGTTGCCCGAGCACGGTGGTGGTGCCTGTGGAGATGTCGTAGCTGCGGATGGACGATTCGGTTGTTGCGGAGGCGTATACTATGTGGTGGGCCGAAAGTGAGTACCACCCCGCCATGACCGGGACGGTGTTGACTTGCTGGGCACCTGATGACGGAGTATGCACATTCAGTTGTTGGAGGCCGTTGGCGTTAGTAAGCCATGCCGTGGTCTCGCCCCAGGACGCAGGCTTTCTACCCCCGGTGCTACCGTCAACGGGCAGCAGGCTCTTGCCGTCATATCGCATAATGACGCTCTTCTCCCCGTCGTCGGCAGTCCAGACTGCAACTCCGGCATGGAGATAAGCCTCGGAGTCAGAGATGCTGTTGCTAGTAAGCGAGAGA
This sequence comes from uncultured Pseudomonadota bacterium, assembly GCA_937884235.1. Lineage (GTDB taxonomy): Bacteria > Myxococcota_A > UBA9042 > CAIXZC01 > CAIXZC01 > CALGBT01. The sequence goes on along the minus strand of CALGBT010000015.1, from coordinate 3,153 downwards.
ATGCCCTTGCCGTCGTAGAAGTAGACCTCCCGGTCGTGGCCATCATTGGCCGACCATACTACTTTTCCCAGGTGGGCGACTGGCGGCCCGGGCTCGGTGGTGGCCCCCATGGTGAGGTCAATGGTTGTAAGCCCCGGCTGAATCTCTGGGGCACTGTCATCACAATCATCGCCGCCCCAGTTGGCGCCGATGCTACCATCGCCGTCGGCATCGACCAGGGAGGTGCAGACCCACGCGGCCAGATGCGGACCATCCTGGCCGATCCAGGCCAGTCGGTCGCCGCGGGCCGTTAGCCGCGTGTCGTCAGGCAGATGTTTGCCCAGTACCTTGGTCACGGTACCGTCCCACGCGAGCAGAATGCGACTGCCGTTCTGGATGGCGATCCACGCCACGAAGTGGTCGCCAACGCCCACCTCCTCAATGGCATCATAGGGCTGGGTGGGGACCAGACTAATGCTCTTCCTGTTCCATGCTGCGAGGATGAGTTGGCCGTTCAACTCCTTGCGTTTCCACGCTGCCCCGAACCCACCGATCTCGACGCCGGAATCATCTATGGAGTCCTTGGTCAGATAAGTTTGCAGTCCCGTATCGAGGCTCATGTGGACGATGTTGCCGCTCCCGGCACTGCCGTTGCGTCGAGTCCATACAAGCTCATCTTCAAAGGCCCGGGGGCGTTCATCCAGGATGCTGTCCGCGGTAATGTTATAGGCAAACTGGCCGGTGAAGTGCACGATTTCGCCGCCACTCTGCCAGAGCAACTGCGAGCCGGTAATGGTCAGTTCTGATTCTTCCGCGTCGTTGTTGGTGAGAGTGAAGTCGTGCCCCTCCTTCCAGAGATGCACTTCAGCTTCTTCCCCGGAACCGCTCAGCCAGCCGATGGCGCCGCCGCTGACCACGGCTGAGTTCAGTTGAAGTCCAGCAAAGGTATGAAAGGAGAACCATCCATCATGGTCAAGTATGACGTTGCCCTCGTCGCTCCCGGTTACGGCCCAGGCTACGACATTTGCCGACGCGCCGAGAGGCTGGTAGTCGAGCAGATCACTGGTCAGGCGGGTTTCGGTGCCGGGCGAGAATCGATAGGGGGCGTGGGGGACGCTCCCGGGTGGCGAGCCGGCAAAGTAGAGTTCTTCGCCCAGGGCAACGGTCTGTTGCCAACGCCAGTTTGTGCCCGGTTCCGGGCGATAGTCGATGAGCACCGGGAAGAGTGCGGGGTTAGCATCGTCACAGTCCATGGGGATTGCGTAGCCATCTCCGTCGGCATCGTCATCGCAGGCATCGCCGCTGCTATCCAGGTCGAAATCCTGTTGCTCCGGGTTGGCAACAAATTCGCAGTTATCGACGATGTCGGGGACACCGTCGTTGTCGTCGTCGGGGTCGCAGGCATCGCCAGAGCCGTCCTCTTCGGCGTCGGTCTGACTGGGATTGGGTAGAAGCGGGCAGTTGTCCGTCAGGTCCAGGATTCCGTCATCGTCATCGTCGGCATCGCACCAGTCGCCGATGCCATCGAAGTCATTGTCGTACTGACCTCCATTGGGCAGGTCAGGGCAGTTATCTGCACCATTGGGGACTCCATCCCCGTCCAGGTCCGGGTCGCAGTAGTTACCGAAGCCATCGCCGTCGGCATCGTCTTGAGCGTTGTTGGCGTACCACGGGCAGTTGTCGTCATAATCAAAGAGACCGTCCCCGTCGTTGTCCTCCAGCTTACAACTTGTGGTGCAACCGTCCAGGGAGATGGAGTTGCCGTCATCACACTGCTCAACGCCATCAGTCTTGCCGTCGCCACAGCAAGGATTGATTGTCTGGTAGACGCACTTGCCGTTGACGCATCCCTCAGCGGTACACTCGTTGCCATCGGCACAATCGGAATCAATTTGGCAGGGGCCGGAGAGAGTTCGCACCAGGATTTGCTGTGCATCGAAGAGGACGTCATCGTAGACCATCACGAGCACGGGGAAATCACCGGCTCCCTTGATCTGGGTGGCCTGGACCAGCAAAGGCACTGCCCACGTCTTGCCATCCTTGCTGGTTTGGGCATCGCCCAGGGTCACCCAAGGGGGAACACTCTTGAGCGCGAAGTTGAGGGGCACTTGGAAGGGGAACTTGTCGGGGTCATAGGCCCGCAGGTTGCGGGTGGTGGTGCTGCCCACAGCGACGGGAACCGTGGGGTATTTGGTCAAGAATGTCGGCGCACTGCCGATGGCGGCGGCAATACCATCCAATTCAAGCACACCGTTGGCGCCAAATGGCTTGAAGCAGAACGCATAACGACGATAGCCCTGGGAAGGCCCGACTACGGGCACGGCAATGTTGTAGTGTCCGGTGCCACTCTCCGGGAAGACCCGAGTCCACTGGGTCTGCCAGGTATCAGGGGCCGCAACCTTCTGGCCCCAGAGCTCGGCGACAACCACGCCGCCGTCAAAAGTGACGGCGATATCGGCGGCAATGGTCAGGGTCGTGACGCCGGTGGGCAGCTTCAGGAAGGGCAACGCGAGGCAGGCTGTTGTGCCGTTTGCCATGTCCACAACCAGGTGGCGATCAGGCCCGAGGGCTCCGGTCCCGGTCAGTTGCCAGATGGGAGGGTCGTCGGGAGTGACTTCCCCGCCTTCAAAGGAGAGCAGGCCCGCCTCTTCGGGTGTTGCCGCCAGGTCCAACGGGGCATAGTAGTTCAGCGTCTGATAGCAGGGCGACTGGATGGTTGAGATGCAGCTCTGAGCGACGCAGATTTCGGTGGTGCAGGGGAGGCCGTCATCGGCGCATTCCTTGTTTGACGTGCAGCAGCTATCGTCAGCGGCTTTGGCATGATGGCAAACCTGCTTGGCACAGACGTCGAGAGTACAGAGGTTGTCATCATCGCACTGACTGTCCTCAAGGCAGCAGCCTGGCACGGCGGGGTAGGTGCAGGAGTTGGCGAGGCAAAGAGCGGCAGTGCATGGGGTAACTGGTGGTGGGCAATCAGCGGGTCCGTTGCAGCAAAGGGGGTTGGTTTGCTCGTGGATGCACTGGTGCGCGTCGGTGTCACAGGCATCCGCAGTGCAGGGGTTCTTGTCATCACACTGGGCGAGGGTGGCGCAGCAACCTGGAACTGGCGGACCGTATTTGCACTTGGCGGCAATACAGAAAGCGGGGCGACAGTAGTTCTCAGGTGTCTTTGCG
>CALGBT010000014.1 GCA_937884235.1 uncultured Pseudomonadota bacterium | reverse complement strand
GTCGTCGCTGACCACCAGTACGGTATCGAGGACGAATTCCTGCTTGTCCCGGTTGGACCCAAAGAGAATCACTGAGCCTCTGGCAAGTCGCTGCATCTCCGTCGGCCCTTGCCTGGAGTTCTGCTTGCAGTTGCCATAGAGGAAAGGACCGCCATAGACAAACGGGTCAGTGTTCATGAGTGGCGGGTCACTCTCGAAGAATGCTTCTCGAACGGGCTTGAAGAGATACTTCGGCCCGTTGGCAACCGGCTCATCAAAGGTCTGCAGTACCAGCGAGGGAGGTTCCCACTCGCCCCAGAAGACGACGTTGCCGTTCTTCCTCTCGCCCCCGACCGCGGCCAGATAGCTGCCCTTGACCTGCATGAACTTGCGCCGGTGCGCCCCGGTATTCCAGCTCCGCTCGCCGGGTGCGTTCGGCTCATGTTCGCCGCCGGGATGGTGAAACTGCACGAAGTAGAGGCGGTCCTTCCCAGGCTCCGGCTCCTCGGCAATAGCCCCAGAAATGCCAAGCAATACCAGCAAAGCGCTAAGTAGCATCCCGAAATTCTTCATCGTCTCTCCGCCGACATCTGGCTGACCACTATACTCCATCAGCCTTGCCGGTTGCGAGTGGAAAGCGCTGCCGCGGGACCAATTGACCATGTCATAGAGGGAGGCAAAAGAGCTGTTTCCCATTGGTGCCTCAGAGCGTCGGGCAATGCCCCCCGCACCGGCAGGAGATGTGTGGTCCTGGCTATTAAGCCATCGGCTCGGCCAGCCCGTCCTCCATGGGCTACCACCCGGTTGCGAAATGCAGCCAGGGTTTTCTGCCGAGTACGGTAGAAGATGACAGCCACTTCTCCATTGCGCTCAACGGTTATGATGACTAATCTGTGCCCCGCTGCTTGTCGGGGACAGGTGACCGTTGTGTTGACTTGCATGAGGTGCGCGCATGGCCATTTTTGAATTTGGTGAACACAGTCCGGAATTGGGATACAGGATCCTCAATGAGAGGGAAGTCCGGGGTAGTTCGGGCCTCATGCTGCTCATTGGGTTCATAGCTTTTGTCTATGGATTTGTGGTTAAGGACTACGTGGTGCTGCCCTACTTGTCGGGCATCCTGGTGGTGAGCTTCGCCATCAGTCTCTTCGTTAACCCGAAGTTCTCTCCGACGGTGTTGATCGCCAGATTCATGGTCCGCAAGCAGACCGTACTGCCCATTGGCGCCATCCAGAAGAAGTTTGCCTGGAGTCTAGGACTGGCAATGTCTACCGCGATCTTCTCCATGTCGTTGCTCCTGGTGAATGATGCCAGTTGGTTTGATTCTGTCTGCATGCTTTGCCTACTCTGTCTGCTCCTGCTCTTTCTCGAGACTGCTTTTGGCATCTGCGTAGGTTGCCAGACTTACTACCTGGGGATCCGTTTGAAGTTGATCAAGCGACCCGAAGTTGCCCCGAATTGCATGGGTGATTCCTGCAACGTGGAATGATCTGTCTCTGTTCAACCGGAAATCCTGGGCAAGTCAAACGGCCACGCGTACTCCGCCGAGGTCCGTTTGTTGGCACTCGATGTCAACGCGTCTCGCCGTGGTAGGGCAGGAGCGGGTCGGCAAAGAGGTGGTCGAGGTCGCGGCATGCCGCGGGCAGACCCTCTTCGCAGAGGCTGCGCAAACGGGCGACTGAGGCGGCAAGGACCTTCTTCGCTGCAGTCCGCGCTGCTGCCAATTGCTTCGCATCGGCTGGCGGAGTCTTGAGGGGGTAGGGCAGGGCCACGTCAAACTCCTCACAGCAGCACGCGTAGCTGGTACGGCCCTCACAAGTAGGGCAGCAGTGTTCGCGCCGACAGGCCGCCAGTTCGCACTCCACACAGGGCTCGTCTCCGCGCTCCGAAGCATTGGGCTGGCATTGGTCACAGGCAAAAGGCGGGGGGGGCAGTAGACGCTTTGCCATGAGCAGGCAGGCATCAAACGAGCCGCCGGAGCAGCCCTTATCGAGCAGCCTCTCCGCGGTTGCATCGTCCACCGGTTTCGCCCCGCCTACCGCACCGGCCTGGGCCAGATCGTAGCAAGCAGAGGGTAGGCCAGCCGCGCACGCTTTGTCCAGCAGAGCGGAGGCCTTCTCGGGGGCATCGGGCTCGCTGGACGGTACGGAAACGCGATAGAAGATTGACGCTCGCTGGCAGGCGGGGGGAAACCCCGCATCACATGCGGCCACAAAGAGCTCGAACGCACGCTGGCCATCAACAGGAAGGCCACCGTCGTCGTCCAGGTGCATGGCCAGGGCAAAGCATGCTGCATTCTCACCTGTGGCACAGGCCTTCTCATAGGGTGCTGTAGCGACGGCACGCTTTTGTGCATCAACGATACGAATGGTCCGCAGTGTCCCCAACCGATAGCAGGACCCGGCGTCGCCTGTGGCGCAGCCGGACCAAAGTTCTCCAGCCCGAGAAAGCGGGGCCGGGTCCGGCGGTGGTGATAGGGTGGTTGCAAGTAGCAGCAGAATCATTGGCACCATGGGCGACTCCGGATTGAGGGGAGGTGCATGGGACAAGTATACCGCATCCGGGGTTGCTTAGGAATTGCGAATCGGTCGGACGACAGTGCTTTCGCAGCAGGGGTGTGGCATGGCCGCTTTCGGGAGCTGACTTCTGACCCGGCCTGGTCGCGACGACCATTGCAACAATAGTAGACTGGCGGCAGCACGTAGAGTATTCTGAAGCCTAATCATTGCTGGCAAGGGACATGGTGACCGTTCTACGCACGACATACTGGCTCCTGTTGATGGCCTGGACATTGGGCGCTTGCGGCAGTCAGACTGGCAAGCCGGCTGCCGTGCAGGAGGATGTTGCTGCGTCCCCCGGAGACAGCCAGGTGGTAGCCACTGACGGCCAGCTGCCGGACCTGGCTGTAGAGCTGGCGGATGCAGTGCCGCCCCTCGAAGATGTCGTGGTCGAAGTGATCCCTGATTCCACCAGTGAACTGCCCCTACAGCAGGAGATACCCAATTTCGACCACCTTGATGAGGATGCTGGCCAGCCATTCGTCTGTCCTCCCGACAGCGTAGTTTGCGGGAACGCAAGCAGCCTCAAGGTTTGCGCAGTAGATGGCATGTCATTTGCGCTGGTTCCGTGCTTCGAGGGTTTCTGTGTAGAAGGCGAGTGCTTTGACTGGGTTTGCACACCGGACGAAGCTGTTTGCGATGGCAATGTCGCGACGCAATGCAATCCATGGGGCTCCGCACTTCTCGAGGGGGCCGTCAACTGTGAGGCCCAGGGCGGTTGCTGCGTCGACGGTGCCTGCCAGCTCAGTGAAGAAGAGCAATGCGACGGGTTGGATAACGACTGTGACGGTATCGTGGACAACGGGGTGCTCTCTCCGTGCGGTGACTGCAACCAGGCCTGCGAGGTGGCCAGCGCCGGACCAGACGGAACACCGTTTTCTGATGCAGGATGGCAGGACTATGACGTGGAGACTAATGACAACGGTTATCTGGTCACCGCCGCTGGCAAGGCGATGCCTTTAGACCTGTGGGTCGCCAATTCGCCGGCCAACACGGTCTCACGGATTGACACGGAGAGTTGCAAGGAGACCAGTCGTTACAACGTCTGCGTCAATCCTTCCCGTACTGCTGTTGACCTCCAGGGCAACGTCTACATCGGCTGTCGCAACGACGGCGGAGTCGTCAAGATTACCGGCGACATCGAGCGCTGCGATAAGGATGGCGACGGGGTCATCAACACGGCCTCGGATACCAATGGGGATGGCAAGATTACAGGCGGCGAAATCCTCCCAAAAGGGGAAGATGAGTGCGTCGAGTATATCACCTATCCCGGCGGAAGTTGCCAGCGTGCTGTTGGCGTTGATAGCGACAATTACCCCTGGGTTGGGGAATGGACCGCCAAAACCCTGCGCCGTCTCCATCCGCAAACCGGGATCGTGGTCCAGAAGATCAACCTGCCCAACAACCCCTACGGTCTCCTGGTGGACATGCAGGGGACCATCTGGGTTTCCGGTCGCGGCGGCAACAAGTTGCTCAAGGTCGAACCAAAGACCGGCAATATTACCGCCATGGCACCCAATATGGGCTGCTTTGAACCCTACGGCATCGGCATTGATGTCGCCCGGCGCATCTGGCTGGCCAACTGTTGCTGCGAGAACGTCGTGTACATGTTCGACCCCGTGGCGGAGACATGGGCCAAGATCCCGGTGCATGCCCACCCGAGGGGCATCGCCGGGTTGGACGACGGTCGCATGGTCGTGGGGCACGATCAGTCCAACGAGGTGGCAGTCATTGACGGCATCAACCTGACGGTAACGGACTACCTCTCCGTGGGTGCGAGCCACTTCCCCATTGGCGTAGCGCCTGATGCCAACCAGTACATCTGGGCCGTGAATCAGAACGGCAATAGCGCCACCAAATTCGACCTCAACGACAAATCCATCGTCTGTGAAGTCCCGGTGGGACTCTCCCCCTATACCTACTCGGACATGACGGGTTACCTGCTGCACAAGTTTACTGCCCCCTTTCTCAACCCCTTCCACGTGCAGACGTTCAATAGCGCTGGGGCGGCCGACTGGCTCTTTGTCAAGGTAACTGGGACGTCCACACAGCAGTGCAAGGGGATGGACCTGTACGTGCGCTTCACCGAGAGCGATGGCTGGACACAAATCGCAAAGCAGGAGCCCATCATCACTAGCGTCCACGACATCAAGGGGATTGCGGGCATCTCACCAACTCTACAGGTCAAGATCGTTCTGCCATACCAGAGCAACGGATGCGAACTTGCCATTGAGGCCATTGACGCAGGGTTCCAGTTGTAGACTCGGCTCATGGGGGGCCTTTGGCGCACACTGAACAATCACCGCCAACGCTTATTCTCGCCCCCATTCACGGCATTACAGACCTGGTCTATAGAAGGGCTTTTGCCCGGACTTTTGGCGGCTTTGACCGAGCCATAGCGCCCTTTATCCGGGCTCGACGGGGAGTCAGGTTGCGGCCGGTCGAACTGCGGGAAGTGGCACCGGGGAGCAATGCCGGCATGATCACCATGCCGCAGGTGCTGACCAGCGATACTGAGAACTTCGCTGATGCCCTGCTGATGCTCTTCGACGCCGGGCACGTGGTGGTGAACTGGAACCTGGGTTGTCCCACCCGTAACGTGGCCGGGCGGGGACGCGGCTGTGGCCTGATGCCCCATCCCCGGCGCATCGACGAGATACTGACCTATGTTCTGCACAAGACGCCGGTGAAGCTTTCCGTGAAGATTCGATTGGGTTACCACGATCCTGATGAGCATCTGGCCGTGCTTGAGGTGCTTAACCAACATCCATTGACGGAGGTGGTTCTGCACGCACGCACGGCCGGCCAGACCTATTTGGCAGCCCCCGACATCGACCGCGCCGAAGCGGCGCTGGCACTCTGTCGTCACCCTTTCATATACAATGGGGACATCACTGACGTGAGCGGATTTCAGTCTTTGCGGCGGCGGCTTCCCGGGGCTGCCGGATGGATGATCGGTCGGGGTGCACTGACCTGGCCCTTTCTGGCCACACAACTCAAGATGGACAACGGCATTGCCTTGCCAAAAGACGGGTGCCAGGGCCAGTTGCGCCCCGACGATGCTCGCCTCCTGCTGCGTGAATTCCATGACCTCATGTTTGCCGACTACGAGCACTGGTTAAGCGGTCCGAGACGCCTGCTCGACAGAATGAAGGCGCAGTGGAGCTACCTTGTCCATTGCTTCGTCGATTCCGCGAGTATTGCCACCCGGATTGGCCGCTGCCAGGATGTCCCGTCATACCTGCAAACGGTGGACTGGGCCTTTGAGCATTCCCTGCATTCTACTTGAGTTGGCACCAGTTGATTTCCCGGTAAGGATGTTCGTGGTAACGCGAGGCCTACAGCACCATGATTATGAGTCCGGGGTTGCCGGGGGTGGCGTTGAGGTGTTCGGCGAAGGGGTCGGTCTGGCCCTGGCCACCCAGGCCGGCCTCGCCAGTGTAGCCGACAGTTCCAGTGCCACCTGGCGTTCGGTGGTTGCCGCCCTCGCTGGAGACGCCGGTGACACCAGCACCAACCCAGGAGGATCCACCGCCGCCCCCGCCACCGTTGTAGGTGTATTTGGACCCACCGCCGCCGCCGCCGAAGTACCCGGCACCACCACCGCCAGCGCTGCCGTTGCCGCCGCCCTGCTTGCCGCCCTCGTACCACGAGGCCGAGTAGCCCTCGGCGCAATTGGCCAGCATATTCTGGCCTCCGGTGTTGGCACTTCCCGGGTACCCGTTCTTGACGCAGCCGCCAAAGGCGGACTGGTCGTTGG
>CALGBT010000013.1 GCA_937884235.1 uncultured Pseudomonadota bacterium | reverse complement strand
TCCTTCGTCCACGTCCACTCCTCCGTCCACGTCCCTCCGCGCTTGACCCGGAGCCTCCTGGTGGTGAGAATGACGAGGTTCGCTCGGTGCGACGCCAACAGGAGACGAGATGAGAAGATGTGGGTGGCAAGGGCTGGTTCTTTCCGCTTTGTTTGCATTGGCATGCTCGGCGGAGTCCTCGCCGGCGAGCCCGGATGTGGTCGTCGATGTGGACATCGTGGCTGAAGACGGTGCCATTCAAGATGGTGATGTGGCAACGCCTGCGGACGTGACTGCCTCGTTCCCCGACAACCTGGCGGCCCACCTGCGCCTGGCCATGGAAGAGTACCTTGCCTTCAGCGGCGACCCAGGAGTTAGCGTGGCCATCCGCCTGGCTGACGGTGCCACTTTCGGCGAAGTGGCCGGGGTCTCGGACATGGTCGAGAAGACGCCCATGACCACCCACACGACCTTTCGCGTTGGCAGCAACACCAAGCCGTACATTTCGGCACTGGTCATGACCCTGGTGGACGAGGGGCTGGTCAGTCTCGACGACCCCTTCTCGAAGTACGTTTCGGGCTACCCGAAGTGGGACGACATCACGATTCGGCAACTGCTGGGCATGCAGAGTGGGATTCCCGACTACATGCTGGGCGAGGCCTTCATGATGACCGCGGTCTTCAACCCCGGTTCGCTGACCACCCCCGAGGTGCTCCTCGACTTCGTCAAGGACGAGGAGCTGCTTTTCGAGCCGGGGACTGACTGCATCTACACCAACACCAACTACATCCTGGTGGGGCTGATTATCGAAGAGGTCACCGGCCTGGCCGCCGAAGAGGCGTTGCGCACCCGGATTCTTGCCCCCCTGGGCCTCGACGACACCTACCTCGACGTCATCGATGAACCCAAAGAAGATCTCTCCCACGGCTACCTCGACCTGGCCATTGTCGGCTTCTTCTTCGGGCTGGGAGCCGATGCCGTGGCGCTGCTGCCCAAGAGTTGGTTCATGGAAGATTACCTGGTGGATGCCACCTACCTCTTCCCCCCCATGTTCGCCTGGACCGACGGCGGATTGGTGACCACGCCCGTCGATGCCATGGAGTTCATGCATGCTTTGCTCACCGGCGGAGTCGTGAGTGCGGAGTCGCTAGTCGAGATGCAGCAGACTGAGATCTGCCCGATCCTTGGCGCACCAGTTGACTACGGGCTTGGACTCAGCACCGCCACCGACTTCTTTGGCACCAGATGGGGCCATGGCGGACTGAACTTCGGCTACGAGGCCAATACCATCTACTTCCCCGAGCGGGACGTGACGCTCTCGCACATGCACAACTACCTGCCCGAGCAGTCCTATCGCCTCGAAGAACAACTTCTGACCATTCTCGATGTTCCCCCGGAAGCTGCCCCGGAGGCCGCCTGCGCCGTGCCCGCCGGCCTCTTTGGCGCCAAAGGCGGCGAAGTTGTGGAGTTCCGGTTCAAGGGCATCATCGGGGCTGAGGGGGCGGGGAACGCACCGCTGGGAATCACGCTGATCCGGGCGTTTATGGGTGAGGAGAAGCTGGCGCTCTACGGCTATGGCACCTCCGCCGAGGAGCACACCTTTGAGGGGACCCGCCGCATCGACATTTCCTCTTCAGCTCCGGCTCTGACGGAGGGCGTGGATTTGCGCCAGGCGGTGGTGAGCGTTGATGCTGCGGTGCTCAAGGACGCAGATGGCGAGGTAACAGTGGCTTCGCCCACAGATGTCGTTGTCTTTGTAATGGAAGTTCTCTTCAAACCCGAGACCCAGGAACCGGAAAAAGCCTGTGTCGTCGCCGTTCCCGATGCCTCCAGAACTGCCCAGCTTTACGCCTGTGGCGGCCCGGACTACGCGGCCCAGACCGGCGACTTGCTGCGGGTCTTCGGTGTGGCCCCGGTGACTCGGGAGGACGCTGCCATCGATGCCTTTGTGGCGCAGATTCCCATGGACCGCTGCTCCTGCGCCGATGGTGATGGTGGCTGGCAGGCGTGTCCGTAGTTCAGATGTGCCCGCAGTTCTTCCCCGCCCGCTACAGCACCTGCCAGATGTACTCGAAACCAAGCTCTGAGGTGGAACCGTGTCCCTTGGTGTTGCTGGGGGGGATGGAGATGGACTCCTGGACGTCCACTGTGTTGAGCCAGTTGTGCAGACCATAGAGACCGATGCGATGGTTGGAGGCCACCCTCCAGCGGATGCCGCCGGTGATGCCGCGCTGGTCGCGGCTCGGGTTGTCGAGGGTGAAGGTCTGCTTGGGTATGGGGGTGAAGTCCTGCTGGTAGCCAGTCATCAGCTCTACGTCGGGGTGAATGCGGTAGAGCAGGCCGGTGCACCAGTTCCAGGAGTTGCCGTAATTCTTGGGGTCGACGAATTCGTCCATGCCGGCGATGGTATTGGAGAGAGTGGAGCGTAACTCCTGGTAGACCTGGTAGTGCCAGTAACGCACGTCGACCCCTACTTCGAAAGCGGGGGCAAAGGCCCAGTTTACGCCAGCCCGCAAGGTGAAGGGGATGCTCATGGGAGTGCGCTGGGTGGCCCGCTCCGTGGTGCCGTCTGGTTGCTTCAAGACGACATCTCCCGTGAGGACTGGCGACGAACCGCTGGCGAATGAGGCACCGATGCGCAGGGTGGAGGAGGGTTCAAACAGCAGTCCGAAGTCCCAGGCGTAGGAGAAGCCCTGGCCGTCCAGCTCGAGGCGGCCGTCGCCGGCCGCGGTCTGGTCGGGTGGCAGGAAGCGCCGGTCAGGGTTGGCCAGCACCGAGACGTTCAAGAAGCGGTTAGCCATGAGGAAGACGTGAACCAGGCTGACTCCGGCCCCAATAGAAAACTCCGGCGAGAAGCGCCAGGCGGCTGAGAGGGTGGCTCGGCTGCCGACGAAGAGTACTTTCGTGGCGTGGTAGCGGGTCGGTTCATCCTCGGGCAGCGCGGCCCCGAAAGCATTGGGCGCATAGACCCCAAACGCGAGCCGGAGGCGCTCGTTGCCAAAGTCAGTGGAAGCCCCCAGGAAGGGAATGGCTCCCATGGAGATGTCCGGCGAGATTTCGTGGTCCGGATGGAGCGTCCCTTCGCTGTCGTAAAGTCGTATCCCCAGGTCGCTGAAGGCCGCGGCCCCGTAGAATTGAAAGACCGTCCCATCAAGCAGCACCAGGCCGGCGGGGTTATGGAAGATCGCCGTGACGTCGTCAGGATAAGCCACCGTCGCCATCATCCCCACCCGCCGGCCGCCGAAGTCGGGAATGGTAAAACCACCGGCCACCGCAGAGCCCGGCCAGAGTGCGAGGAGCAGGAGGAGAAACGCCAGTCGTCGAGTTGGGCAAGGCATGCATCGCTCCACAGATTCGGCGAGTAGAGCATAGTGAGGCGGGGGTCGTCAACAGACGGGGCGACACCGATAGCCGCACACAGCGCCTGGCGTCAGCCTGGCGCCGCCTCTGGATTGTCGGCAGCCCCGTGGGTGGTGCGTACGGCGGCGCCACTCACGGGCGGCGCTGGGATGGGGTGTGGGTGGGGCGGGTTGGAGACGCTGTTTGACGTGGTGTTGGTAATCGGAATGGGATCAATTAATCCGGCCCTGAAGGACCGGGCTGGGTACTTGTGCCCCCTTGCGGGGGCGGCAGCCAACCCGGGAAATCTGCCTTGACATGTTTGAGGAGAAATCCGCACCACCAGCAGGCCCGCAGGGCCTAAGTACCCAGCGAAGGGGTTCACCCCTGGACCCGATCTAGCCCAAATTCCGCTAACAAACACCGCGTCAAACCTCGTCCCCGCCGTTCGCACCACCCATCCCCCGTCATCCTGAGCGCAGCGAGCACCGCGAGCGCAGTCGAAGGACCTCCGGGCACCAGCTGTGACGAGTCGTATCGCACCACCCGGTTTGACTCTCGCCGTTGCTGTTGCCTTGGCCTCTGCTGTTTCCTTTCCTCCGGCTTCGTCGTTACCGTTGCCGTGGCCGTTAGAGACGAGAGGCCGGAGCAACGGAACGAGACGAAAGACGTGAGCGAGCATGGGGAGAAGTGATTGGCATGGGCCGGTGACAGCGCTTGACGCAGTATCGGTCCGCCGTCGCCTTGCAGTGCGGCGCCACCCTCACGGGCGGCGCTGGGATGGGGTGTGGGTGGGGCGGGTTGGAGACGCTGTTTGACGTGGTGTTGGTAATCGGAATGGGATCAATTAATCCGGCCCTGAAGGACCGGGCTGGGTACTTGT
>CALGBT010000012.1 GCA_937884235.1 uncultured Pseudomonadota bacterium | reverse complement strand
CTTCATTCCAGACCTCGTATGCTCTCCAGCACTGCCGCCGGAGTCAGAGTTTCGATGCTACCCGGAAGTGCTGCGTGGCAATCCCGGGCGAGTAGTACGGCTCCTGTCACCGGAGGCACCTTGAGCACCATTGGTGTGGCCAGGGGGAACTCTGCCTGAACATCGGCGAGGAGCGCGTTCTGGAGGTGTTCCGTGGCCCCTTTCTGCAGGACGCTGCCGCCGAGTACCAGTGGAAACCTCTCGGCGGGTGTGAAGAGATTGCGGGCCACCGCCCTGGCCGACAGGCCCAACTCCCGGCCCGCCCATTGGAGAATGCCGATGGCCACGGCATCACCTTGCCCGGCAGCAGCAAAGACCAGCGGTGCCAGGAGTCCCGAGTTGAACTGGTCGCCGCCACTTGCAGTGGCATGGTCGGCCAGGAAGAAGTCGACAACGTCATCGAGTCGGTGGAGGCCAAAGCGGCCCACAATCATCTGCCCCAGGGCTGTGGCCGGGCCGCGGTCGTCCAGGGAGCGAAAAGCCGCTCGCAGAGCTTCGATGCCGATATCCGAGGCACTGCCCAGATCGCCGAATTCGGGGCCGATGCCGCCCACTCGGAAGCGCTTGCCGTCCGCGGTTACGCCCATGGCGTTGCACCCGGTGCCCGAGACCACTGCCACGCCAACACCATCTGGCGCCCCGGCTCGTAACGCCAGGTCGGCGTCGTTGACTAGCATCATCGCCGGCCCGTGCGGCCAGATGCGGGCGAAGGCCGCGCCGATGGTGGCGGCATCTTTGGGGCGGTCCAGACCGGCAATGCCCAGGCCTGCCGCGGCAACGGCATCGGGCGTCACCCCAAGCTGGCCACAGCAATCCATGATCAACTGGCGCCACGTCTCCTCGGCCGTGAAAATTCCCGTTCCCTGGTAATTCGAGCCGGGCCCGCTGGCCCGAGACCAGGCACGGTCCCTAACGCGCACGGCAACGCACTCTGTCTTGGTGCCGCCGGCGTCAATGCCGACGAGGAGCGTCGGGGTCATAGGGTTCTAGTCATCCAGTTTCTTGAGCATTTTTCGGGCATATGCTTTGGCATCTTCGGTTTCCCAACTCCTGTTTTTGGGAGCCTTGGAGCCGTTGATGCACTTCTGGTAAGTGGCTCTGGCATTTACTTTGTCGCCCATCTTGGCATGGGCCGCGGCCAGCTCCAACAGGACCTCCGGGTCATCGGGAGCAAGGCTGGCGGATTTCAGCAGCATCTCGAGGCCTTTCTTAGGATTGCCCCAGGTCAGCACTGGCGGCAGCTCGCGGTAGAGGGTCCCCAGAAGCATGTAGGCTTCAAACCGGTTGGGCTCATCCTGCTGCAATTCCTCAAGGTACTTCTTGATCTTGTTGGCTTCTTTCAGGGCGGCTTTGATGCCATCGGCAGAGCGCGACTTGAAGCTGGTCATGGAGGCCCAGAAGCGGCCATCGTAATCCTTGGGGTTGGCCTTGAGGATGCGCTGGGCGCATGCCAGTCCCAACAGCGCCACCTTCTTCTTCTCCTTCTCTCGCTCAAGCAGGCGGTGGGCACAATAGTAGGAAGTCATGGCGCAGAAGACCTGCAACTCCTTGTCGGCAGGATAGACCTTGGCCAGGGTGGACGCACCTGCAACTGCCTCCCGGTGCTTATCCAGTTCCGCCCGGGCATCATAGACTTTCATGAGTTCGTCCCAGTCTTTCTTTGGCAGCTTGTCCTGGGCCAGTGCGGGTGCGGCGAGAAGGACAAGGGCGAGGGTGATGGCAATAGCTCTCATGGGGACTCCCGTCGTTTAGCGAGATCTCTATAGCTGACCCGCGTGTTGCAGGCAACAGGCAACAGGGGATGCTGGCGTGGCGGGTGACGTCTAAACTAGGTGGTACGCTTAGACGCCCCGAGTGGCGTCTCTACGGGTTGCTGGGGGCTGAGGCGTTGGCGACGT
>CALGBT010000011.1 GCA_937884235.1 uncultured Pseudomonadota bacterium | reverse complement strand
GGTTCACCCAGTCAATGACCAGCCCCCTGACCTGCCGCCCCACCGCATACCCGGCCCTTGAGGCTATTTATGCTCGCAGTTTTTCAAGACCACCGTCCGCTTTGCGGCTGGCTGAACGTTTGTCTACTCGATGATGGCACTGTGCAGCAGTCCGTCATACCGGGGCTCCATGCTCAGCAACGTCAACCGCTGACGTCGTTTATGCGGTGCTACTTCTTGGCTCTTAGCCGCCAACCACTCCCTCCCCCCAATATGCAACAATTGCGTCGACACCACCTCTATCTGCTGTTCTATGCCAAGACCAATTCGCCCGGCCGTAGAACGGCTTTCGTGAATTCCTGTAGGGTGGACACAGAACCATCGGATCGCACAATGGCGCCGCATCATCGGTTGGCTCTCCACCAGTGGACCGGCCAAGAGAGGTCAAAGGATGGCTTCGCAGCGTCGATAGACTGTCGCAATGGTAGACGTCGAATTCGGTTGTATCGCAGCGTGTGCGAGTCTACTATTTCTTTCACCTTACTTTCATGTGGGATGAGCAATTGATGACGGCGTGCCGTGGCCATGGTTCAGGAGGCTTTGCAGAGGAGCTACTGCTGGGTTTCTGGGGTAAGACCCGAGGTGACGAGCCGGTCCCCGTCCTCCACCACATGGTCCGTAGCGCGGCGGTCCTCGAGGCCTTCATCGTCACCCGTAGAGAGACCGTCATCATGGAGCTTCTTGCTGGGCCCCTGTCAGGGGACACGGAAGCGACCTCAGCCCTGCTGCGCTTTGTCGCTGCGATGCATGACATTGGCAAGGTCTCCCCCGGGTTCCAAGGCAAAGTCGCCACGGCGATGGCGGACGGTTTGTGCGGCACCTTCAAGATCGACAACGCCGCTGCCTTCCGAAGCCACCACGCAGAAGTTTCCCAGTGGTTCGTACAGGCATTCTTGAAGAAGAATGTGGGGCTCCCAGCTTCCGTTGCCGCGGCTTTGGCTCGTGTCCTTGGCGGCCATCATGGCTGGTACCCGCGGGTGCAGGCTTCCCACAGCACTCGCCTGGAACAGGGGCCGTGGCAGGATGCGAGGGAGCTCATGGCCGAAGTCCTCATGGATCTGCTGGGGCCGACCCCGGAGCAATGGGAGTTGATTCGCAGGGCGGATCTTCCGTCGCAGTGGCTTCTGCTTGCCACAGGCCTGGTGACGTTAGTGGATTGGATTGCCTCGAGCGAGGATATCTTTTCGGACCAGGAGCACCTACCCCGCGATATGCCTCTAGAAGAGGTCTATCGCCGGGATCTGATGCGGGCTGGGCAGGTTCTTTCTGAGAACGGCCTGGACTGCCCGCCGCTGGGAATGGCCAGAGAGGACTTCGGGCACCTCTTTCCAGGCATTGAGCATGCAAACAGAGTGCAGATGCAGGCGCTACAGGTGGTGGAGGAGGTGCCGGACTCCAGCTTCCTGCTGCTCGAAGTCCCCACGGGAACTGGAAAGACCGAAGCGGCCCTGGCTGTGGCTGCCCGCTGGATTCGCTCGCACGCAATGGTGGGTCTCTTCTTCTGCCTGCCAACGCAGGCCACCACTAATCAGATGTTCGCGCGGATGGAGGACTACCTTCGCCAGCTCCTCGATGGCGAGCTGTGCGCCGACCTGCACCTCATCCACGGCCGGTCCGAACTGTCCCAGGCCTACCGGGAGCTTCAGCAGTTCCAATCCCAGGCGGAATCCTCCGTACTGCAGGCCCATGACTGGTTCCGGGCG
>CALGBT010000010.1 GCA_937884235.1 uncultured Pseudomonadota bacterium | reverse complement strand
CGATACCTCTGCAACCGAGTTGATGACCGATTCCCGTACCCTGGATCTGGCTTTGGATGCCCGGGACATTCCTTCGGACGCGGTGCAGGACTCGCACTTCGATGTCGGTGCGGATGGTCTCGATGTGCTAGTCGCCGATGCGGGGGCGGATGCGAACGACATTCATTATGCAGATTCCTCAATTACCGCGGACGTCACCGATGCTGTCACCGTGGACATCCCGGACATTCAGTTGCCCGACACCGTGGTTCCGGACGTACTTGACGTGGTCGCACCCATCGATGCCAACACCACAGATGTAGCGCCAGAAATCGTCAGTTCGGACACTGTTGAAGAGGTCGTGTTCGTTGGCTGTGGGGACGACAAGTGTGCCGTAGGAGAGACCTGTCAGAGTTGCCCCGCGGACTGTGGCGTCTGCCCGTACTGTGGCGATTCCAACTGCGACCCGGGTGAGGATTGCGAGAACTGCGTCAATGATTGTGCATGCATCGGCGAGGCAATATGCTTTGAGCAGGAATGCTGCACAGCTCAGTGCGTCGGCAAGGAGTGCGGTGGCGACGGCTGCGGCGGCCAGTGTGGGGTCTGCCCCGGCGACAAGACCTGCGATGCCAACACCTGCGTCGAGGAGACCATGGTGGTGGTGCCAGCCAGTAACTTCTGCATGGGCTGCAACGACCTCCTCGACCTCGAATGTGATCCTGACGAGTATCCGCAGCACTCGGTGAACGTCCCCGAGTTCTCCATCGACGTCACCCAGGTATCTTTGGAACGCTACACGGAATGTGTCGATTTCGGTCCGTGCGACCCTCCTGCCCCCCCACTCGACGGCTGCGTCTGGGGCAAGGAGGGCAAGGAGAATCACCCCATGAATTGTGTCACATGGGAGGCTGCGGACATCTTCTGCAAGTGGGCAAACAAGCGTCTCTGCCGGGAAGCCGAGTGGGAGAAGGCCGCCCGCGGCGGATGCGAGAAGTACGTAGGAATCTGCTCCGAAGTGATGCCCAAGTATCCGTGGGGAAACGACCCCATCAGTTGCGCCTACGCCAACTACTTCGTGGGCGGTGCCGGGTGCGGCAGCGGGTCGGTGCCAGTGGACATGCCGATGCTCGGCGACAGCCCCTACGGCACCCTGCACATGGTCGGCAATCTCTGGGACTGGGTGGAGGATTGCTACCACTCCAGCTACCAGAATGCGCCGACCGACGGCGCCGCGTGGAACGGAGATTGCGCCCCCGGGCACAGCCTGCGGGGCGGCAGCCTATGGTCCGGGCCAGCCGGCGTCAGATGCTCCAGCCGACACCCCGGGGATGGGGCCTTTAGCGTCCACACGGCCGGTTTCAGGTGCTGCAAGGACCCGTAGTTCACCATTAGAATGGACAATGATGGAGGATTGGCCAAACATGCTTGACACCTATGCTCAACTAGTGGAGTTAGCTGGCCAGGTCGAAGAGTGCCTCGAGGACATGGAGCGGCTCATTCCGCTGCTCCCGGAGTCGGACGAGGAACTCGACGCGTTGCTGGACTCGCTGGCTGCCGCCGGCCTGACTACCGAGAGCTACCATGTTCTTTTTGCGGCGCTCATTGCCTGCCGCCAGCCAGACGTGGCCTATCTTCGCCGCCATCCATCGGCGATGTTCAAATATGGCATGCTCACCGGCCTCGTGCCCCGGATGGCCGGGGACAAGGTGGGTTACCTCCTGTGGGTAGCTGGCCAGGAGCGCTGGAGACCGCTGGTGCGGGCCACCGCCGCACTGGCCCTCACTTCCTGGCTCCACGGAGACGAAGCTCGGGTGACTCGTGAGGTGATGCTCGACATCTATCGGGGCATGGTGCCGGGCCTGCGGCTGCAGGCTGACTTGAACGCCCAGGCGCGGCAGAACAATGCCGTTGCCGTCTGCGCTTTGGCGCTGGCGCTCAATGAGCCATTGCCCCTGGACTACATTGCCGTCAGGGCGCGCGGAAGACTCAAGGGCGTGGGCAAATCCGAGCCGACCTCCCAGTTGGCGCAGCAGGCCCAGGACCTGCTGGCCAATTGTACCCACGAGGCGCGCTGGGAGGCCAGCCGGCTATTGCCTCCGACCCGTACTGACATCAGGGCAGCAGCGGCCGTCGGAACCGTGCGCCGCGAGAATGAAAAGGTCGGCCGCAACGATCCCTGTCCTTGCGGCAGCGGCCAGAAGCACAAGAAGTGCTGTGTCGACAAGCCCGCCGTTGAGCGGATTCCGGAGGAGTTGCCATCGGACACCGAAGCCCTTGCCAAGATGCTCGCCGACGCTCCGCCCGCTGAGCTGAAGCAACTTGATTTTGCCGCGGTCCCCGCAGATCTCCGGGGCCGGCTGGCCCATCGGCTGGAGAGCCTCAGCGAGTTCGCCGATCTCTGCCGCCTGCTGGCCATCACTCCTATGACTGAAGAGCTGGCGCAGACGGTTTGTCGGGCGCTCAGAATGGCCGTGCGCTTCGAGGAAGTCGAGCATCTGGAGAAGCTCGCCAGCTTCCTGCCGGCGGGCCACCTGGCCAAGTGCCCGGAACTGGCCCACGTCAAGATGGCCCTGGAGGGCGATGACCTCGCACCACAACTGCTGACGCTGGAATCTGCTCTCAGAGAGACGCTCACTGATTCCAACAGACTGTCCGACATTGCCGTCGACCTGATGCACTGGCGGCTGCCCGCACTGGGCACCATCGTGGCTCGTGCGGCACTCGCCAGCGGCATCGATACGAGGCGGGCCAGCGGCCTCAAAGCCCAACTGCGCGATACGCGCCGACGGCTGGGGATGGACGGAGTCGACGAAGCCGACGAGCTGGTCCAACGGATCGTCGGGGATGCAAAGGAGGAGAGCGAACTGGCGCAGCGCATCGCCGAATTGCAAACGGTGATGGGAAAGCGTGAGTATCGGGAGCGCCAACGGCAGGAGGCGATGGCTGCCACGGAGGCAGAGGTGGCGCGTCTGAAAGAGGAAATTGCAGGCCACAAAGCCCTCCAGGGCACCAACCAGAACCAGCAGCAAATCGATCTCCTGAAGCGTCGCGTGGCAGACCACGAGGCCCAAATGGCCACCATGCAAGAGGAGCAGCGGAAGACGTCCAAAGAACTCGCTCAGGCCGCCAAGAAGCTGGCTGCATCGCAGGCAGAAGAGGCGGCCCAGGCGGCGGCAGAAGCTTCTTTGGATGCGGCCGAAGGGGCCCTATTGGGGGAAAGGTCTTCCGGCCCGCACCCCTTACGCGTGCCGATTTTTCCCGATGGCTTCCTGGATTCCATCAAGCGCTTCCCCATGCCGGTGCAGCGTGAGGCTGTCGAGGTCGCGTGCAAGCTGGCCGCCGGCCTCGAGCACTCCTGGCAAGGAGCCAGGAAGCTACAAACACGACCGGCTTTCTGGCGCCAAAAGGTGAAGCGAGACTACCGGATCTTCCTGAAAGTCAGCGACACGCAATTGCAGGTAATTGACCTCGTCGACCGCAAGGACTTCGAGCGGCGAGTGAACACCCTGTAAGCAAACCTGCCTGTGAAACTCATTTCGCCCCCGGCCGGCGGCCGGCCGCGGGATGACCGGTGGGAAAGGGGGGCGCTGGTGCAGGATGACCGCAGCGCGTTGGGGCCGCTTTGGGCTGATGGATGGCCAGCGAGAGTTGCTGGTTGCCCTGGGGGTTGGCATTGCTGGCGTGCCGGCCCCGTCAACGATGGCCCTTCTTAACGCCTCGTCCGATGGGGCCGTCCGATCCGTCAGATCTGTCCGATCTGTCAGATCTGTCCGATCAACAGGCCCCGTCCGATCAAGCCGTCGCCACAGTCAGCAGAACTGCGTCAGTTCGGCAGTGCCGGTACCACGCGGCCCACGGCTCGGCGCCGCCGGCGCCTGCCGCCGTGGGTACCACCCTGGCCGAGCATGTCATGATGGGTACGGTTACAACGCGGATGCCTCCCCCTCGTTGCGCATTGCTCATCTACTCGGCCAATGGTACTCTCTCGAAGGAAATGCTCGGAGGACACTCCATGGTTACCGGTTCCCTGAAGCTGCGTTTTGTGCGCAAAGCTGTGCTGATTGCTGTGGTCGTCATGCCGCTGATAGTGCTGGGGGCTTGTGGGACAGGTTCGACTCCCGTCGGGGGGGACGACCTGCCGGACCTGGGACCCGGTGTCGAGACGGTCTTTCCGGTCACCGATATCGCCACTGAAGTGTGGCCTCTGGACCTGTTGACTGGCGATGGTGGCAAAGAGACCACCATTGCCGAGACCTGGAGCGGGCAGCCCTGCGAATCCAATGAAGACTGTGACTCCGGCATGTGCGTGTTGACCAGCGATGGTAAGATGTGCTCCATGTCCTGTATCGAGGATTGCCCGGAGGGGTGGTCTTGTCGTGAAATGCCCGGGGGCCCGGACCTGGTTTACGCCTGCATCCCTGACCACATCACTCTCTGCCGCCCCTGTTCTGAGCATGACGAATGCCAGGCCTTCGGTTTTCAGCCGGGGGCCCTTTGCCGACCGGTCTCACCTTTCGTGGGCATGTTCTGCAGTACTCCCTGTACTGACAAAGTCCCCTGCCCTGCTGGCTACGCCTGCGTTCCTGCCGACTGGCGGGACTCGGACAAGACCTTCTGTGTCCCCCAGAACGGGGCTTGCGAATGTGACAAGGTCGCCATCCTGGAACAGCTCTCGACGCCCTGCCTCCTGGAGAACGAGATTGGAGTTTGCGAGGGCCAGCGGCAGTGCAGTGCGGAAGGGTTGTCCGAATGTGATGCCGCCACTGCTGCAGTGGAATCCTGTGACGGCCTCGACAACGACTGCGACGGCCAGGTGGACGAAGGCAACCCCGGCGGCGGTTCGAGTTGCGTTGCCGAAGGGATCGGCGCCTGCGGCACCGGTGTGCTCACTTGCCTCGACGGCGAAGTGCTCTGCGTCGGCAGCGGCGAGGGTTCGCCCGAAGAATGTGACGGCATCGATAACGATTGCGACGGCCTCATTGATGAGAAGAATGCGGATGGCTGTACCGCCTACTACCAGGACCTGGACGGCGACAAGTATGGTGTCATGGGCACGGTCGCTTGCCTCTGCGAGCCCAATGAAGAATACTCGGCCATCACTGCCGGCGACTGCGACGACGAACATGAGGAGGTCCATCCTGGTGCGCTGGAAGTCTGCGACGGCCTGGACAACGACTGCAACGGTATCACCGACCCCAACGGCATCGCTGGCACCGAGAAGTATTACAAGGATGGCGACGGGGACGGCTACGGCAACAGCTTGATTGCGGCCCTGCAGTGCGGCCCCAACAACGACCACACCGTACAGATCATGGGCGACTGCAACGATGCCGACGCGCAGGTGAATCCCGGCATGCTCGAGGTCTGCGACGGCAAGGACAACGACTGCAACGGTATTGTCGACGGTGCGGCCACAAGCCAGCAGTGCAGCACCGATTGCGGGGCCGGCTTCATCCTCTGCGTTGCCGGCGAATTGCAGGAATGCGATGCCCCGCAGCAGAACTCCTGCCTGGACTACGTCACCTGCCAGCCCTACGTGACGTGCGAAGCCTGCCCACCCAAACCCACTGAGACTTGCAATGGTCTGGACGAGGATTGCGACGGCAAAATCGACGAAGATATCGGGGCTATCGATTGCGGTCTGGGCATTTGCGCCCATACCGTAGCGGGCTGCGAGAACGGTCAGCCCATCGACTGCGACCCCCTACTGGGGGCCCAGCAGGAGATCTGCGACGGCCTCGACAACAACTGCGATGGCGAGACCGACGAAGGATTGCTCAAGACGCTCTATCTGGACAATGACAAGGACGGCTACGGCGACCCCGACATTTCCGTCGCCGTATGCGTGGCGGAGGATGGATACTCATCCAACAATCTCGACTGCGACGATTCTGACGAAGATATCAAACCGGGTTCCGAAGAGGTCTGTGACGGCAAAGACAACGACTGCGACGGGGTTGCCGACCTCATCGTCGAGAGTTGTAACCTGGGCTGCGAAGATGGCACGTCGCTCTGTGACCAGGGAGTCTGGGAGCCATGCGTGGCCCCGCAGACGAAGTCTTGCATGAACTACGACACCTGTCAGTTCCAGCAGGTTTGCGTCATTGAATGTACGCCGGCGCCGGTGGAGATTTGCAACGGGGTGGACGACAACTGTGACGGAGCTGTCGACGAAGGGACCAAGAAGACCTTCTATCAGGACCTCGACAAGGATGGTTGGGGGGTCGATACGTCGGTCACTCAGGCCTGCGCTGCCCCCGACGGCTATGCCCCGCAAGGCGGTGACTGCAACGACAACTCCCCCGTTGCCAACCCGGGTGCGGCAGAAGTTTGCGACGGCATCGACAACAACTGCAATCAGCAAAGCGACGAGGCGTTGGGTGAGACGACCTGTGGTCAGGGCCCTTGCCAGCACACGGTTGCCAACTGTATCAACGGGACTCCCCAGAACTGTGACCCCTTCCAGGGCCAGTCATCAGAAACATGTGACGGCATTGACAACAACTGCAACGGTCAGGCCGACGAGGGCAATCCCGGTGGCGGTGGCAACTGCCAGGTGCAGGGAGTACTGGGCGAGTGCGCTCAGGGGACGCTCAATTGCGTCGCCGGGTCACTTCAGTGCCAGCAGACGAACTTCGGCACTGTTGAGCAATGCGACGGCAAGGACAACAACTGCAACGGGTCCGTCGATGAAAACGACCCGGGCGGTGGCGCCTCCTGCCAAGTCCCGGGACAGCAGGGAATCTGTGCCAGCGGCACCCTGCATTGCCAGAACGGTTCCCCGCAATGTCAGCAAACCGAGTTCGGGCAGCAGGAGATCTGCGACTACAAGGACAACAACTGCGACGGCCAGGTGGACAACGTCTCGGGGATTGGGAACAACTGCAGCGTTCCCGGCAAGCAAGGGCCCTGCGCCAATGGCAAGATGGAATGTTCAGGGAACAGCTTCCAGTGCGTGCAACAGAACTGGCCGCAGTCAGAATCCTGCAACAGTGAAGACGACGACTGCAATGGCCAGGTGGACGGTTTCACCAAGAGTTGCTCCAACAGCTGTTACTCAGGCACCCAGACCTGCAACTGGGGACAGTGGTCCAACTGCAGCGCGCAGCAGCCGGAGTGCACTTCGGGGACTTGCTGCGATGGTTGCAACTACCGCTCCGCCAGCTACAAATGCAATAACTCGCCCTACGACACCGACTACCAGTGCACCGCCAACAACAATTGTGGCGGCAGTGCCCAGAAGCGCAGCAGCTATCAATACTGCACCGGCAGCAGCTCAAGCTGTGGCACCAGCAACTTAAAATGGGAGAACAGTTGGAGTACCATCGACACCTGCTCCGCCAGCGAGCCTTGTTACGAAAGCGGCAGCACTGCCTATTGCAAGAGCTCCTGCCCCTTTGGCTGCAGCAACGGTAGTTGCATCTCCAACCCGTGTTCCGGCGGGCAATGCGATGTCCTGGTCAACGCCAGTTCGGCCAAGCTCTACTACAAGAACCAGACCTCCTCAGTCTCGGGTGGCTGCAGCAGTGCCGGCGGGGCGGCCTGGCATAACGGCACCTGCGCCAACGGCATTTGCATCCCGTTCACATGGGTTTCCAGTTGCGGTTTTCCGTCCACCGGTGACCTGACCAACTACCAGGGTTACAACGCCCGCTGGTCATTTTACGTGGGCACCGCCGGGAACTACAAGGTCCAGGCGAAGGTACCGGCCACGGGCTATGTTTGCACCTACAGCGGCAAGAATCCGGCCGACCGCTACGCCAACAGCACCCGCTACGGCCTGGTCCGGTCAGGTGAGTCGGGACAGCTTTCCGGCTATATGTCGGCCAACAGCTACCAGGGACAATGGATGACGGTATTCAACTCCGTTCATCTCAACAAGGGGACCCACACCCTGATTCTCTATGACAACGGCCAATCCGGTAACGTCTGCAACACCGGCGGGTCTGCTGCCAACAAGTGGGTCTTCGTCGATTCCATGCAAGCTCTCTACCTGAACTGAGGTTGACCATTTTGAACATGGCTGGCTGGGAAGTGTCCTGGTTTCTCCAGGGGCCAGCGGTCCCCGCCCCCGATGCCTACCTCGATGCCCTCGTGGATGCCGGTTTCGACCGCTTGAACGTGGCCAACAGCCACGCCCTCGCCCGGGCTGGTGCCAACGCCGTAATTGGCAATCATTCCCGTACTCTGGGACCCGCAGAGATACTCCCCAGAGGGGATGTCACCAGTTCTGCCTACGTGCGCTATTTCCTGGGCAACTTTCAGCATGCTGGCAAGTCCTACACAGCACGCCTGGGGGGCATCGACCGGGTCTGTTTTCAGCGCACCGACGATGGCTGGACTTTGGGTAAAGTGGAGTTCATCCCCACTGTAGTCCGGCGCGATTCGGGGTCCAGACATCCCGGAGTATACCAGCCAGTTCCGCTGTTTCCGGCGCTGGAGCAATGCCGC
>CALGBT010000009.1 GCA_937884235.1 uncultured Pseudomonadota bacterium | reverse complement strand
CCCGCCTTTGTCCTCGACATGCCCTTCTACAACGAAAAGGCGACGCTCACGCAGTTCCGGCGCATGAATGAGTATGGCATCATCGCCATCACCGGCCACGGCGACAGCTACTTCAGGGACATGAGCACTGCGGCCAAGGAAGACCTGGGCTGGACCCACGTCCACAGCCAGGAGTTGATCTGGACCGGAGAGCCGGTGGACTGCAGCAAGCTGGTTCAGACCATGCCCACCTGTTCCGGAGCCGGTGGTTGTCCCGCCGGGAGCGAGTGCATCATCACTCAGTCCAGCGGCCAGGGAACCAATATCTCGGGTGTTTGCATCGACTTCAAGCAAGTTGACCTGCTGCGGGGCCGCATCGTCATGGGGCCAGATACGTACGGGATTCTGCCCTCCTTTGTTGGCAAGTACCGCGGGAACGGCCTGCCCAGCAGCGTCGTCTATCTGGGAACTTGCCGCTCCCTGTGGAACGGTACCCTCGGAATGGAGTTCTTCGGTGCCGGCGCCAAGGCCGTGCTGGGTTACTCCGACTACGTCACCTCCACCTTCGCCTATGAGCAGGGCACATCGTTTTGGTCCGCCTTGATTGAAGAGATGCTGCTCACTGGCGGTGCTCTGGGCGACAATGCGCCATCCGACCCCAACTACCCAGGTTCGAAGCTGCGGCTTATGGGGGCTCCAAACCTCAACGCCACCAATGCCGACCTGATCAATGCCAGTTGGGAGACAGGCGACCTCACCGGCTGGCAGTCCACTGGGGATGGTCGCGTCATCAGCCGGCTGGGCATCACTGTTCCGGTGGAAGGAAAATTCATGGGCATCATCTCCACTGGACTGGGCTATACGCCACAGACCGGTGAGATCTTCCAGACTTTCTGCATCCCGGACGACAAGATCGAGATGAG
The DNA here is from genome assembly GCA_937884235.1 of uncultured Pseudomonadota bacterium. Taxonomy (GTDB): domain Bacteria; phylum Myxococcota_A; class UBA9042; order CAIXZC01; family CAIXZC01; genus CALGBT01. Next base: position 7,528 of record CALGBT010000009.1, on the reverse strand, counting down.
CTTCTACTGGAAGTACTACTCCGAGGAATTCAAAGAATGGTGCGGCTCTATCTATCAGGATACCTTTGAGGGTAAGTTGGAAGGTGACGATGGGCAGATCACTTTTGTCGATGCTTCTGTTGACAGTCTCTGCCCGCCGCAGGAATGCTCCGGCTGCGGTGGCCAGTACGATGGTCTGATTCAGAGTGATGTCTCCTTTGACCAGGGTGACTGCTGGATGACACACTGGCGTAAGGCTGCCAGCAACGTCATGGCGCTGGCTGGCAAGGGTGCGGTAACCCTGCGCTTCTTCGCAACCGACAAGGGCGACTCAATCTATGACACCGCCATTCTCATCGATACGGTCAAGTTCAAGTAGCCGGACTCGATGGCCCACGGAGTTGCCCCATGAGTAGAAGCGCATGGCACGTCGTCGCCCTGACGTGCATACTGCTGATTGCCAGCTGCTCCAACGATGTCGGAGGCCCATATACCAGCACCGTGGATGTTCAGGTGATGGCCGATAGCGAAGTTACTCAGGAAGCGGACGTTTCGGCACTTCCGGACATTCCCGACTCCGACATTGAACTAGAGCCCCTTGAAGAACTTCACGTCAAGTTTACGCACCCCAGTTCGGCCCCCTCAATCACCTCTGGTTTCGGCTCTGCGGAGGAACCATATGTACTTCTGGGTGGGAGAGTTGTGGGGGCCTATGACTCCTTCTACATCATCACTGATTTTCAGGAGGACCCGGTGTTCGTCGAGGTCGGGGAGAATGGCAGTTTCCAGACGGGGAAGGTCCTCCTCCGCCCGCCAGTTGACACCGGCACTGTGCTCGAGGCCCAACCGACCACGGTTTGGGCGGTGGCGCAGCAGGGCGACCAAAGGGCCTACGACGTTGTTGTTGTTGTGGCCAGCCCTGACTTTGACTTTCCCAACCCCTTGCGCCTGACCCCCGACGTTCTCTTTGCCGGGGAACCTACCGAACTGCTCTTCACCCTGGACCTGAACCAGACTGACAACTTCCTTGCGGATCAGGTCTGGATTCTGGAGGTCGAGGCTGATTGCAAGACCAAGATCTCTGGCTCGGCCCGGCAGATGGTGGACAATGGTTTGATAGACGTCAATGGCGATCAGCTGGCCTTGGACAAGGTCTACTCTGCCTATCTCAAGCTCAATGACCTGGAGGCGGGAACCCACTTCTTTCGGGCGGCCATCACCACGGCGCAGCAGGAGAAGCCTCTGGTGGCCTACAGCCAGTGCCTTCCGGTGCGGGTGGTGGAACGCATTTCCTCCGCCAGTTGCGAGGCATCAAGGGATGTACTCAAAGAGGCTAGATCGCTGCTCGACGAGTCGCTGGAGGCGGGTTGGCCTCTAGACGACGCTCGTCGCTATGTCGTTGCCAGCTTGCTGACGGAACCCTCCGTTGCCGAGGTCGGTGCCTCCGAAAAGGGGGACCAGGTTTGGGTGCGCTTCACTTCCGGGGTGCTGGGGGCGGTTCAGCCATCAAGCGCGGCGGCGACCACTCCCACCCTGCTCTTCAACGAGGATGGGGCGCCACCAAGCATCACCATGGAGCCCTGGTCCAGGCTGGTTGTGTCATTGTTGTCATCGGCTGAAGAAACTCATTCCTGGCAGCAGACCATCGGGAAGACCACCTGTCCACCATGGCGGGACCTGTCGGCTTCGGGGCAGATCAGATTGGCGCGGCGAATGCTGGAGGCCGGCATCTTCTTCTTTGCCGGTCGCGGCGGTCCGGTCTTCGGGGGACTCTCTGATGCGGCCCGCCTCGCCCTCGATTCGTCCCCCCTCGGCTTTGATGGCCCGCCTCCTGCCTGGACGGGTTGGGACCACGCCGGCACCCAGGAAGTTCTCTGGTTGGAAGATGACTGGTCCTGCGATGGCCTGGGAACCACCTACCAGACCTGTAAGGTCGCTGCTGACGGCAGTTGCCTCAACGACGCTCTTGAGACCTGCGCACCGGACAAAGAGTGTGTGATTACTCACGGCAAAGATGAAAAGCCGTCAGGCATTCTCTTTGACCGGGTGCAGGCTGACCTGGCCACGGGGCGCCTGGTCCTCGGACCCGATGGGCTTGGTTTTACACCCTCCTTCGTGGCCCGCTACGCGGGCGTTAAGCTCACGGGTCAACTGGCGTGGCTCGGTTTCCCCTTTTCCGGCTTGTCGCCCACTACTGCCCTTGAGTTCCTGGCGGCGGGGGCCAATGCCGTAGTCACCAGCGTTTGGGGTACCAGCCCCGCCGCGGCCGAGAAGTCTGGCACTTCCTTCTTTGAAATGGTGCTTGCCCAGAAGCTTGTCCCGGCCGAGGTGCTGCCGCCTCTGGGGGCAAAATTCTCCGACCACGGGTGGCGTCTGCTGGGCCCGGGTAATGTGAACCTCCACTTCGCCGGACTCATCAATCCAGGTTTTGCCGAAGGCAGTGCCCATGGTTGGGTGCGAGAGGGTGATGCCCGTATTCTCCTGGATTGGTGCGATGCCGGCCCCCCGACGCAATACATGGCGATGCTCTCCAACGGCCTGGCCTACGCGGTGGACCGCGGTGAGCTGTCACAAGAGTTCTGCCTCTCCACCGACAAACTGGTTTTCGAGGCCTGGTACAACTTCGTCTCCCATGAGTTCCTTGATTCCTGCGGCTCCCAATTCTACGAAGACCGGTTCCAGCTCTACATCGAGGACGGCACCGGTCTGCGGGTCAATCTCGCAACCACGCAGAAGAGCGACTACATAGGGGTCAACGCGTTGTGCCCATGCGAAGCCGGCGACTGTGGGGCGTGTGAGCAGTGTGGCACCGCGGCTTGCGATTGTGGGGAGCTATTTGACCCGGGCCTGGACCTGGAGTTGTCCATCTGGCCTGAGGAGTGCCGCTTTGACTCTGCGGCCTTTGGCAGTGCTTTCTCGAGCGGCTGGCGACATACCGGCGAGGTGGCCCTTACAAACCTCGGGGCCGGCGGCTTCAACAAGCCGGTTCGCATCGTCATGCGCGTCTCGGATGAGAGTGGTTCGAAGGGCAATACTGCGGTGCTTGTCGATTCCGTCATCTTGAAGTAGACTGGCATCGGACGGGCTATAGCGAGGAACATCATGAGCCAGAAGGACTGTGGTTGTCCCATTGTTCTCAATGATGAGTGGGAAGGTCGGACCTTCAACTGGGAGGGCAAGACCTTTTACGCCGAGAAGGTGAACCACTTCTTCAGGGTACCCCTGAACGTCGAAAACAAGATGGCCGTGGCGGCTGAGGCCATCGAAAAGCAGGGCTACATGCTGGAAGAACCCTTGATGGTGCTGGTGCAGGAAGGCACCTTTAGCGGCGCCGTATACGTAGCTATTCTGCCCACTGACCAGCCGGACCCAAACGTCGTCACTTTCGAGAACACCGTCATCGAAACGTCTGTCTACGATCGCCGGGACAGCAAAGTCGGCCCCGGGGTCAAGGCCTTCCGCAAGCGGCTTGAAGGACAGGGCAAGCAGGTCAGCAGTATCTACCTCTGGCACCTTGGTTGCCCGCGCTGCGCAGCACTAGAAGGGTACAAGACAGTCATTTTCGCGCAAACAGGCTAGTTTCAGGACTCGAAAATCTTGACCAGTGCGGTCTGGTGCGGATTGGCCAAATCACGGTGGTGCGGCATCACTCTCACTGCAAACCCCAACTTGCCACTTCGACTGCAGGGAATCTCTCCAGCGAAACGACAGGTGCCGTCCTCCTCTGATGCTTGAAACTGGAGGATGGCGGACCGGGAGTCGGCGATTTCGAAGTCCGGTCCGATGCGCCCGTAGACTGCTTCAATGCGGAGATCCTGCGGCAGCAGCGGAGCAAGATGCAGCCAGGTAGTCACCCGGATGGTTTCGCCCATGCGGGCCTCTTCGCTGCCATCGGTCTCCAACCGGGTCATGGCAATAACGTGCCAGTTGGAGCTGACGGTCTTCTTCCACTCGGCCAGACGTTGCGCCCCCTCCAAACTCTCACTGTTGAGTCGCGTCTTGAGAGCCAGCGCCGGGAGATAATAGTGTTCAGTGTATTGCTTCACCATTCGATTGGAGTTGAACCGGGGACAGAGGGTGGCCAGAGAATGCTTCATTCGCTGCACCCAACCGCGGGGAAGACCGGTGGCACCGCGCTGGTAGAAGAGGGGAATGATCTCATTCTCCAGCAAGTCATAGAGTGCTCTTGATTCAACGTCGTCGCCGTAGGTCTGCAAAACGTCGTTGTATTCCTCGCCGCCGCCGATATCCCAGCCCAGGCCTTCAGCTTCAACCTCGGCCCACCAGCCGTCACGAGTAGAGACATGGATGGCTCCGTTGGCCACTGCCTTCATGCCTGACGTGCCACTGGCTTCTTTGGGGCGCCGGGGGTTGTTGAGCCAGACGTCAACACCCTGCACCAGATAGCGGGCAGTATTGAGGTCGTAGTCTTCCAGGAAGACAATGCGTCCCGCCAGCTCCGGACGACGAGAAGTCATGTAAATGTTGCGGATCAACTCCTTCCCCATCTCGTCGCGCGGGTGCGCCTTGCCCGCAAAGATAATCTGTAGCGGGCGGTCTTTGCTGGAGAGCAGCGCCGCCAGGCGGTCGATGTCGCGGAAGAGCAGGTTGGCACGCTTGTAGGGGGCAAAGCGGCGTGCGAAGCCGATGGTGAGTGCTTCGGGGTCGAGGACTTCCAAGCTCGCTTCGAGCTTACGGCCAACGATGCCCTGTCGTTCAAAGCGTGCCCTGGTTTGCTCTCGGGCAAATGCCACCAGTCGCTCGCGACGGCGCTCGTGGGTGCGCCAGAGTTCTTCCATGGGGATGCGTTCGATCCGCTCCCAAACCGCCTTGTCCCGAGGAGTCTCACGCCATTTCGGTCCGAGGTAACGGTCGAAGAGGCCACCCATTTCAGCCGATATCCAAGTGGGGATGTGGATGCCGTTGGTGACGTGCCCGATGGGAATGTCTGCCTGGGGCACATCGGGCCAGAGTGCAGACCACATAGCCTTGCTCGTCTCCCGATGGAGCAATGAGACCGCGTTGGTCCCATAACTCATGCGGACCGCCATTACGGCCATGTTGAAGCCGTCTTTCTCTTCCTTGCCAGGCATTTCTCCGATGGCCAGGAACTCCTCCATAGAGATGCCGACATCCTCACAGAATGAAGTGAAATAGCGACGCATCAACTGCTGTGGGAAGACGTCGATGCCCGCCGGAACAGGTGTATGAGTTGTAAAGACAACCCCCGCCCGGGCCGCCTCACGGGCCACGTGAAAGGGGACCTGATGCTCCGCCATCAACTCTCTGATTCGCTCGAGGACCAGGAAGGCTGCGTGCCCTTCGTTGGTATGCAGTACCGGCGGCCTCAGCCCCAGCGCCGCCAGGGCCCTTACGCCCCCCATGCCCAGCAGGATTTCCTGCTGGATGCGCGTCTCCTGGTCGCCGCCATAGAGTTGTGCGGTGACTTTGCGATCTTCCTCAGAGTTGCTCGGGTGGTTGGAGTCAAGGAGGTAGAGGTGGCGTCGGCCAACGCGTATCTCCCAGACATAGGCGTGAAGTGTCCGCCCGGGGTAGGGTAGGCTGATGTCCAACTGCCCTCCGTCGGCCTTCTTCACCCGACTCATGGGCATGGTATGGAAATCATTCATCGGATAGGTTTCCTGCTGCCAACCTTCCGCGTTCAGATACTGCCGGAAGTAGCCGCCTTGATAGGCCAGGCCGATGCCGATGATGGGTACTCCGAGGTCACTAGCCGACTTGAGGTGATCGCCTGCGAGGACGCCCAGGCCACCAGAGAAGATGGGCACCGCATCGCCAATGCCAAACTCAGCGGAGAAATAGGCCACGAGCGGGCGCTCGATCTCCGGATAGGCCTTGGCGAACCAGGAGTCCTTTTCTGAGAGGTAATTCTCGTGGACGGTTCGTACCTTCTCCAGCTGATAGAGAAAGGACTCGTCTGCCAACAGGGTATCATAGCGAGCCGCTCCAACTTCCCCCAGTAGCTTCACGGGGTTGCGACGAGTGCTCTCCCAGAGGTCAGGATCGATGCGACGAAATAGCTCCCGAGTGTCGCTATCCCACGTCCAGCGCAGATTCAGGGCGAGCTCACTGAGAAGAGCCAGAGGGCCCTCAAGGTTCGGTTCGACAAAGTATGTACGAAGCGCTTTCATCGTCAAAGTCCTCCAATGCTGCCAAGTGCGGGCGCTACAATAGTCGATTGCCGCGTCCGAAGCAATCCCTCACTCGCTTCCGGCAGACTTGACGAACCGCCCATCTGCCGGCTAACTTCACCACGATGGGGTCATGTCTAAAGATTGTCGCCCTAGTGCTGCTCCTGCAGGGGTGTTTCAACACTCCGGCGCTGCCAGCTTGTGACCCGTCGACGCCCTGCCCCGACGAGTTGCCAATCTGCGACCAGGGCCTCTGTTTCCACCACTCTCTTCACTACGCGGTGACTCTTTGCGACGGTGACGGTGTGACTACTGATTGCTGCGATCTGACCTCGGGTGACGGATGTCTCATGGCTCAGCAGGATTTTGCGGTAGCGGCGGCGGCGATGACGTCCGCCTGGATAGTTGCCGTGGACAGCGCCGGAGAGGTGCGCTGGTTTGACCGTGACCTGCGGCCAGTTGGCACTTCGGTTGTGGAAGGCGGGTCGCCGGACCAATTGGTTGCCCATGGTGCGGGGGGGGGAGTTTGCCTGCGAACTCTTACTGGTCTGAAGTGTGCTGCAGGCCCGGGGAGTAAATTCACCGACGAACTGGATGTTGCCGGCGCCGTGGGACGCTATGCTCTATGCCCAGATGGCAGTGCCGCGCTTGCTGCGGACGACGTCCTTCATCTGGTGGTGGACGGTCAGAAGTATCTCTTGCCTGCTCCCATGGGCGAGATGCCTGCGGGCATAGGACCGGTAATCCATCGTCCCAGTGGGGCGGTGGCTGTGCCTATCGACGGGGGCACGGCAGTGAGGCTGTTGCTTCCCCATGGCAACAGCTATGACCTGACTACGCTGCGGGAATTCACCGTTGCCGAGGCCGAACTGCCCGGCGGCGTGTTGGGACTGGCTCTTGCCAGGGACGAACTCTATGTGGCGGCACGCGGCGGCCGCTTGCATGCCATTCGTATCGATGCCGTTCCCGAGAGTACCGACCTCAACTGGAGTACCGAAGCAATGGCGACAGCCTGGTTGGCCGGACCGGTTGTGACTGTCTCCAGAGAGGTGCTGGTGGTGGACGAGAACCACGATTTGCTGCGCATCGACCAGGTCCACAAGGGGGTCGCTAAGGTGTGGGCTTGCCCCGGCTTGCTGGCGGAGCTTCACGTGGTCCCAGGGGATGGTGTCAGCGGACTGCGGGGAAATGGGGCGGCGTCGCTGGCTGCCCTCGCACCTGCCCGGTTCTTCCCCTGGCTACCGGCCGGCGATCTCTATGTCACTGCAGACTACTCGCTGCCCGACTGCCAGGAGGCGCGGACACTTGACCTGGGTGGTGACGATGGACGTGCGCTGGTGGCGTGCACCAGTGGATTGCGGCTGGTGGTCCCTCCGGCCCCCGCGGATGCAGAGGCG
>CALGBT010000008.1 GCA_937884235.1 uncultured Pseudomonadota bacterium | reverse complement strand
GACTGCGATGGCAAAGAATGTGGCGACGATGGCTGCGGCAGCGAATGCGGCCAGTGTATCCTGGAACTGACCTGTATCGCGGGAATCTGTGCCGTTGCCAACGACTGCGTCCCCAACGCGGTGCAATCCTGCGTCGGCGATTCTCTCTACTGGTTTGACAGTTGCGAAAAGCAGATGGAGCTGGCTGAGACCTGTAGTCACGGGTGTGCAGAAGATACCTGCAGCCCCCCTCCGACGCAATCCGACATTGTCTCGATTGACACTGAAACCGCGGCAACCGATGGCGGCATCATCACCCTTGGTGCGAAGCGTTCGGGGGGGTGCTCCACTGCCTCCAACGCTGACTTTCCATGGAACCTGCTGATGCTTCTCGCCGCTCTTGTGGCCCTCGGAGCACTACTTAGGAGCCGACATGCGTAAGATTCTGATTCTCATTCTCCTCACGGCGTTCCTGGCGGCCTGTGGAACAGAGGGCTCCCCGGAGTGGGGCCCCTGCACCACGAGCGGCGACTGTTCAGGTAGCCTGGTGTGCAAGGAAGGGGTCTGCCTGAATCCGGAGCAACAGGTATCCTGCCTCGTTGATGCCCAATGTCCTGCAGGACTATCCTGCTTGGACGGGGTCTGCAGCGATGGCACGGAGCCGATACCGGAATGTAGCGATTCCAATCCTTGCGGCAAGGGCTTCTCTTGCGTCAAGGGCAACTGCGTTGACAACGGTGGCACTGACCTGTGCAGCGTCGACGGCGACTGCCAGGAGGGCGAGGCCTGCAAGAACGGGGAGTGTGTCGAGAGCGCCGAACCCGAGTGTGAAGCCGACGAAGAGTGCGAATCCGCAAACTGCGATATTGATGCCGGGGTCTGCTTGGGAGCCGCATGCGAGGAAGACGGCGACTGCCCTGACGGCACCTGCAACCTGGAGACGAGTACTTGCACCATCCCCGAACCCGGCTGCATTGCCGACGAGGATTGCGACTCAGGTCTTTGTGACACCGGGACTGGAGAATGCATCGAGGACGCCGTCGACTGCGGCCAGGATGAAGAGTGCAACGACGAAGACCCCTGCACCGCTGACACCTGCCAGGAGGGCAAGTGCAAGAACGTGCATATTGCCGGCGAAGGCTGTTGCCTCACCGCCGACGACTGCGTCGCGGCTGGACCGTGCGAAGAGGTGGCGTGCACCGACTTTGCCTGTGTCCAACAGCCCATTGCAGACTGTTGCGCAGAGGCGTCCGAATGTGACGATGGTAACCCCATGACCAAGGACCTCTGCCAGGAGGGTCTCTGTACCAATCCGGGCATCGATTGTGTCTTCGATGCTGACTGTGATGATGCTAATCCCTGCACCATCGACACCTGCCCCGGCACCCACGAATGTGCCAACACGAAGACCGCTGACCCGCTCTGCTGCTCCTCCGACGCCGACTGCCACGACGACGACCCGGAGACCAAGGATGTCTGCATCAACTTCCAATGCTATTTCAAATCCGAGAACTGCGTCCAGGATATCGACTGTGTAGACTCCAACCCCTGCACTACCGAGAAGTGCGTTCAGGGAAGCTGCCTTATCGACGTCATCACTGAACCGCAATGCGCTTGCAAGACCGATGGGGACTGCATTGGCAAAGGCAACACCTGCGTCCTTGAGCAAGTCGGTCCGACTTCTCTAGGCCTGTACTGCAGTGAGCCCGTGGGCAGCAAGCTGGCAGGGGAGAATTGCGCTGAAGACAGCGAATGCCGGAGTGGGCTGTGCGCCAAGCTCAATGATGGCGAAATCTGCTTCGGCGGTTGCAAAAGCGACATGGACTGCAAGGGAAGTACCGCCTGCGGAGTCATCAGCTTCGACCTGGGTGGCGGCAAGACCTTTGCAGCTGACGCCTGCGTGATCCCCGCCCCCGGATGTACGGGGGACAGTTCCTGTGCTGGCAGCACCGTCTGTCTCCCCGGGCAGAACCCCGACGTACCAAACAGTATCATCGGCTTCTGCGGACCTGCCATTGGCAGTAAGACCGGGGGGTCAATCTGCTCTGGTGACCTGGACTGCCAGACCGGTACCTGCTTCGAACTCTTTGAGAAGAACATCGACATCTGCTGGTCGAAGTGCTCAACCGACGCCGACTGCCTGCCAGGCCTCTACTGCTACGCCAACCTCATTTACTTTGGCTTTGACCAGGACACGCCCAGCGAAGCCGACGACAAGTTCGACAGCCCGGGCACATGTGCACCCTTCCTGGGGTCCTTCCAGTCCTGTTGGGCGGACTCCGCCTGCCCCGGCAACGAATTTTGCTTCTGGTACTCCAACAAGACCTGGACGGCACTGGAGCCCCGATGCATTTCCATCAAGGGCAACATTGGCGCCGGCGGCAACTGCTCGTCGGATGCTCAGTGCAAATCCAACGTCTGCCTGACACCAGCAGGGATCTGTATGGGCCTATGCAAGGCTTCTGGCGACTGTTCCGGCATCACCACCTGCCAGCCCTACGACCAGTTCGAGTTCAATCCCCTAGGCGACCTTGCAACGGTCTACTTGTGCCTGCCATGATGCGCGCTGCCAGAAGCTATGGGCTGCTTTCCCTATGCCTGCTGCTCCTCGCACCTGCCTGCAGCGAGGAGCTACCGGAAACCACTGCGCTGACCACGGTCTTCGCCATCACCGCCCCAGAAGGTGACGGGGGCTCATCGACGGTGCGCGATGACAACGGCATCTTCGTTCTGCAGGCCTTTCCGGCATTCGTGGCACTCGCCGTGACGGCCCCGGACATGGACCGTGAGTCTGCGGCATGGCCCGAAACCTCCGCAGATTTTGCCATTGGCGAACAGACCGTGGAACTGGCGCTGGATGTGCCGCCGGGTTTGCAACGCCAGGTCCATCTGACTATCTTCATGTTCCAGCAGGACCGGCCTCATTGCTTCATGGAGGAAAAGCCCTACTTCATTGACCTCAGTCCGGGGGGAACTCCAACCCTCGAAATCCAGCCGGGAAACATCGGCAACGGCACGGTCGCCGGGACCGCCCCGGCCAGTGCCAGCCAGGTCTGGCTCATCGACGCCGAAACCATGGTCCGGCTCGACCGCACCATGGTCGAGGACCTGCACTTCGAATTTAAGTTTGCATGCGCACATCGCGAGCTTGCCTTGGCTTGGCTGGACAACGACGGCGGGTTTCATTTCGACCCGCTGGCTCTCTTCACTGTGCTTCCCGGTGGGCAGGCCCTCGATATGACTTTGCTGGAGTAGCCCCCTACCCTGAATCAGGCAGTTTCCCTGCCAGCAGATCTGCCACCGGCCGCGTGCTCTCGACCCGATCCAGAATGATCTTCAGAACTGCAGTGATGGGTGCAGCAAGTACCATCCCTGCCGGTCCCCACAGCATTCCCCAGAAGATCAGGGAGAGAAGCACCGTGATGGGATGCAGATTCAGGGAAGTCCCCATGAGCTTCGGCTCGAGGACGTTGCCAATGACCATCTGCACAGTCCCAGGCAGCACCAGCACCGCCACAATGGCCGCAGTGGAATCAAACTGGACTATGGCCAATGGCAGCGGCAGCAACGTTGCAACGACGGAACCCACAGAAGGAATGAAGTTGAGCAGAAAGGCCAGCACGCCAAAAACCGCCGCCAGATCGAGCCCGATCATCCATAGGAGCAACCCGGCCAGCAGTCCAGTGGCCCCCGACAGCAGCACCTTGATGGAGATGTACTTGCGGATCTTCAGGTCGATCTCTTTGTAGACACCCCGCTTGTGCTCCCCTGGGGTGCGACCCGCCACCAGATAGATGACGAAGATGAGCACTAGAAAGAGGGTGGAGGCCGAGTTCACAACCGAATTGAGAGTGCTGGCCAGCAGACTGCCCACGGGCAACTCAGCAATTTGAGTCCTCACCACATCAGCATCTACGGGCACGCCCAAGCCCTGCACCACCGCCAGGGCCTGGTTCCCCATGTCCACGAGCTTGGCCTGATAGACGTCTGCCTTGCCCGCCAGCTGCGCCGCAGAGGAGGAAATCATCAGCACAACCGCGCCGATCAAGGCGCCGGCCAGTATGAATGCGATGATGACTGCCAGACTGCGGGGAATCTTCAGGCGGATCTGCATGAGGTCCACTACCGGGGCCACCAGATAAGAGAGCAGAATCGCCAGCACCAGAGGCACCAATACCGGCCGCATAAAGAATAGGGCAGCCCCCAACGCCACCGCGGCAATCACCGCCAGGGATGGCCCGGCCAGCGAGCTGCCACTACTACGCTCCCTCGAGTGCGAGTCATCGTTCATACTTCCTCCAGACACCACCGTCGGCCCACCACAGCATAGCGCATTTCCCAGCCCCGCAGTCAAGCTTCTATGCAGGGCCTCGGTTGCGCGGCGCAGGCGCAGTACAAAGTAACCTTTGTCTGACGACAAATTGGGCTTGACTTGAGTGCTTTGGATGGTATCGTCCCCGCGGCTTTGGGCCGCGCATTTGACTTGTGACCGACCAAGGAGAGGTGCGAGACGG
>CALGBT010000007.1 GCA_937884235.1 uncultured Pseudomonadota bacterium | reverse complement strand
CCCAAACTGCAGGCTTTTCTTACCGGGGTTGAGGAGTCGCTGGCTAACATCACCACGAGCCTTGACCTCTTCGCTGAGTTGGGCATCAACGTCGACGTTAATGTCACCATGGAGGCCTTCAATTGCGGGCACCTTGACGAAGTCGTGAAGTGGCTGGTGGGGGGGTGGCCGAATCTGCACCATTTTGTCTTCAATAATCTCGATCCCTCCAGTGATCGGGTGACAGAGTTCCCCGACACGATCCCTCGTCTGGTAGACATTGAAATGCCCCTGTCGCGGGCGCTGTCGTTTCTGCAGCGGTCGGGGAGGACCTTTCGGGTTGAGCGCTTGCCACTGTGCTACATGGTGGAGTTTGCCTGGGCCTCCACGGAAACCAGGAAGATCGTCAAGGAGGAAGAGCGCATCGTGCACTTCCTGGACGAGAAGGGTATGGTGCGCCAGACGGATTGGAGCCACGGTAAGGCTGAGGTCTGCAAGGTCTGCACCCTGGAACGAATCTGTGCCGGACTGTTCGAAATGGACAAGTTCTACTCTTCGGCGGAACTCTATCCCGTATTTGTTCCTGCGGAGCCCATTATCGAGCGCATCAAGGAGAGCTGATCGTTGCCTCCATTCGAGACCATCCTGATTCCTATTGTCCTGCTTTTCGCCGGGGCCGCGGCCTGGGGGGATTTGCGGCCGATGCTCCCTTATCTGCTGGGGCGGACGGGGTATGCCGGGGCCACCCATGGTCGCATTCCCAATAGTGTTCTGAAGGTCTGGTTGCTCTTTGGAGTGTTGGCACTCCTGGTGGGGTACGGCTGGGTCGCGCTGGGATGGCCCTATCCAGCGGTGGAGCGCATAGAGTTTACCGAAGGCCTGTATTACGGGGCAGCCGTTGCCATCAATGCCGGGCTCTCTTTTGCCTTGGCCGTCACGTTGTGGGAGCTTGGTCTCTGGGCCGCGGGCGATGCCAAAGTCTTTGCGTTGCTGGCCTTCACGCTGCCCTTGTCAGTCTATAGCAACAACTACCTCTCGTTCTTCCCCTCCTTTGCCCTCTTCTTCAATACCTTCGTAGCCATGTTCCTTATCCTGCTTGTGGAGTTTGCCATTCAGACTGCCCTCGTGGCCAGGAGGACAAGAGGCCGCTTCTTTTGGGAGAAGTTGCGGGGTGGCGTCGCGAAAATCTCCCAGAACAAGATGGTTGCTTTGAAGCTGGTAGTCTTTTTTCTGGCGCTCTTCACCTTCGTCCGCATCGGTCGCCACTTCGTGCGCTTCGGTCTGGAGCAATTCATGGAGCTGAACAAGACCATCATCTACGTTCTGCTCTTCCTCATGTTCCGTCCGTTGATGCGGCTGGCGCAGAAGCCCTGGGCCTTTGGCGTAGCGCTGTCCATCGTTGGCGGATATGCCATCTACGCGTTCTTCTTCGACCCCTCCGGGGAGGCCATGTGGGAGTTCGTGAATATCGGCTGGCTGGCTGGTTCCATCATCCTCTTCCGCCTGGTCTATGATGCCTACTTGGCGGCCACCGACCAGGTGGAGATTCCCAACTCCGCCTTGCGCAGAGGAATGATTCTGGGCGATGCAACCATGCAGAAGTTCGAGGAGCGCAAGCAGTTCTTCAAGGAGAAGGTGGGCACGGTGGCACCGGACGGCCTGAGTGACGAGCAGGTGGCGGCAATGCAGGAGTGGTTTCTGGACAACGAAGTTGGCGGTACGGTGTTTGTAGCTCGAACCATACCTTTTGCGCCTGCCCTCCTCGTCGGGGCAGTGATAACGGTGGTGGTCCAGGGCCTCGTGGTAGTCTTCTAATGGCGGCACTCTTCAACAATGTCTATGGTTTGCCCGGGACTGCAGCAGAGTGGGATGCCGCCGGATACACGGCAGATTCCGCCTATCAATTACGTATGACCGACTACTACGCTTCGCTCATCAAGGAGCCGTCGGCCCAGGACCCGGTGGCCCGGCAGGGGGTGCCGCGGGGTGAGGAGTTGTCCACTGCTGGGGAGCAGGATGCCCTGGGTGAGGGCGGTCATGAGCCCGTGCCGGGCCTTTTGCATGTCTACTCCGAGCGGGTGTTGTTGCTGGCCACCGACCATTGTGCGGTCAACTGCCGTCACTGCAATCGACGGTGGCGGCGCTGCGGCCGGCGCCTCGCAGCCCAGGACTCCACAGTGGCCGGTTGGCTTGATTATCTGCATGGCCGTACCGAGGTGCAGGAAGTGCTCATCACCGGTGGTGACCCGCTGACTCTCCCGCACGCGGTGCTGGAAGACCTCGTGAGCAGGGTGGCGGCGCTGCCGTCTCGCCCGGTCATTCGTATCGGCAGTCGGATCCCGGCAGTCTGGCCTGAGCGGGTGACGTCGCGTCTTCTGCGCAGCTTGCGCGGCGCCGGTCCGCTCTACCTTCACACCCAGTTCAATTGTCCTGCAGAGTGCACTCCGGAGGCCGCTCAGGCGCTGGGTCGCTTGGCCGACGCAGGCATCAACCTGGGCAATCAGATGGTGCTGCTGGCCGGTGTCAACGATGACGTTGCTGCTATTGCGCAGGTTAATCGCTGGCTGGTGCGTCAGCGGTGCCGACCCTACTATCTCTTCCTGCCCGAGCGAGTTCAGGGGACCGCCCATTTTCAGGTCGACCCATGGCGTGCCGTGGCCATAGCCGAGGCACTACGCTTGCAGCTTTCGGGCATCGCCATGCCGACGGTGGTGGTGGATACGCCAAACGGCGGCGGCAAGGTGCCTTTGCATCGAGGGGCCCTGGTTGCGCGAGACGGTCGGGTGGGGATCCGTGACCTGTTGGGGCGTCTGGTGTGGTTGCCGTAGTTCTCTGGTGCCGATGTATCTACAGCAATATGTCCCAAAGCAGTTTCTGGATAGTGGAGGTGCCCCATTTGGTGAGCTCGTCCAAGCGGACGCCGGCGAAGGGGTCGTCTTTGCCCTCGGCGAAGTTGGCGGTGACTTTGACCAACTCCCAGAACCCCTCTTCCTTGAGCATGGAGAGAAAGAAACCGTCCAGTTCAACATCCAGTTCTGCCAGCAGCAGCGGAACCATGACTGCGGGGTCAAAGGTGCCGATGTCCTGGTCACCGTGAGCTTGACGTAGCCAGCGCTCGGAGGTATCCGCCAGCGAGGCTACCGTTGCCGGGGGCTGCCCTTCGCTCAGGGCCTGCTGGAGGTCAGCGGGGGATGCAATACCGAACTTGAAGGTCCGGTAGTAGCGGCTCATGCCGGCAAAGAAGGCGTCGCGTCCCAGCAGGTCTTCCAGGGCGACCAGATAGAGCCCGCCCTTGGCATAGACAATGGCCGAGTAGCCGATGAGGTCCGTAAACGCGCTCGTCGCCTGGTCGACGGGCATGTCAGCCCCGCCCATGAAGCGGTGCAGTTCGAAGGGCAGCTCCAGCTCGATGATCCGCTGCCTGGTGGCTGCCGCCTCCCCATGAACCTCGCGGAAATAGAGGAGCGAGGAGTACATGGCCAGGGCTTCGTCGAGGAACGGGTGGTTTCGGGAGTGGCTGCCCACCACTGCGTTCCACCACTGATGGGATACTTCATGGGCCACCACAAACTGAATGGATTCTCGCAGGAAGCGTGAATCCATCAGCTGCGCACCTTCCTCGGCGACGTCCTTCCAGCCGTCCATGTAGAGGAAGCTGGCGATGGTAGTGAGGCCTGGGAATTCGACCCCACCGGCACCGCCAAAGAGATCGGCTTCGATGACATCCAACTCGGTGTAGGGATAAGGACCGAAGAAATCCTCGAAGACCCGAATGGAGTCGGCGGCGGTTTCCAGCACTACGCGGCGCGTACGTTCGTTCCCCGACCGGGCGTACGACCTGACGGTTACATCCCCATTGCGGCCCGCTTTGCGCTCCTCGGGGACCAGGACCGTGGAGGCGATAACGGTCAACTCGCGGACCCCGCCAGCGCGGATGGTGCGTTGGCCGTCGCCGTGGTCTTCTACGGTGCCGGTTGCTTCCACTCGCCACGCCCGGTCAATGGCGAAGTTGACCAGATAGTCGGCCACGTCGAAATAGGAGAAGTCGCCGACATCATCGGCCGGAACCACATCCCAACCCGATTCATCGTAGGCCGCGAGCAAAGGATACCAGAGGGAGAGCGCCGCGGTACGCGATGAATAGGCAAAGATGCCCCAATCGCCGGCCTGGCTCGAGAACATGTCGAAGACGATGCCCATGAGTTCGGTGGCGGGGTCACTTTCATGGACGCGAGCCCGTTTCAGGAGCCCCTTGAAATGGAGTTTCACTGAAACCGCTTCCCCCGGGTTGAGGGGGCTCTCCAGGGGTAGCTCATAGCGGGTCACCAGATTGCGCCCGACGACCTCTTCGTCCGCGATCCAGGCCTGGTCGACTCGCAGATGAAGGAGTGAGCCGGCGATGGCCTGAATGTTTGGGTAGAGGTGGAAAACCAGAAAGGGCCAGGGGCTCTTGCTGCGGTTCTTGACCCAGACCTCCACGGTGCCGTCGTAGCTCATGAAATCGGCATCCATGGCCA
>CALGBT010000006.1 GCA_937884235.1 uncultured Pseudomonadota bacterium | reverse complement strand
CTGAGAGCAGCGTTGAGGCCACCGAGAAGGTCTCAATAATACCTAGAGAATCAACCCCTGGCACCCGGGACAAGCCCAGCAGAGAATCCAGCAGACTCTGGTGGGCGCCCGCAAGAAAGAGGTCATCGACCAACGTCTCCCCGGCACTCTCAAGCCCTGCCCGATAGGCCTCATCGACCTCGGCAACCTCACCCCAGAAAAGGGTGATATAGCGGCCAGGGGATATCGGTCGGGATTCCAGCAATTGCACGGTAGCTTTCTTCACACAAGCATCGGAGACCACCATTCCTCTGGCGATGCTGGAGACTTCAATGAGTCCGATGGCCGGGTGCATAGTCCCTCGCTAGACGATCCGGAAGTAGTCCTTGAGGACACACCGACGTTCCCGCGAAAAATGCCGGGTGTAGGTAAGCCCTTCTCCGGTGGGACTGGCAATGGTGAAGGAGGGGTATCCCTCGCCACCCATGCCAAGACCGGCCCAGGAGGGCGCGTTCTTGACGAAAATGGAGCAGTTCATGAGCCGCGCCATGGCATGCATATTGTCGATGTTGGTCGAGTGAATGACCGCAGTATGCCGGAAGCCGTGCTCAACCCGCTTCGACATCTGGATGCCCTCGGCAGCGGTAGCAACCCGCACCAACGGAATCACCGGCATAAGCAACTCCATTTGCACGAAGTCGTGGGCCTCGTCAACCTCGGGGACGATGATCCGAGGGTCACCGGTGACATCGATGCCTGCGGCCTTCAAAATGTAGGCAGCATCCTTGCCAACCATGTCCTTGTTGGGACCACCCTTGCTGATGACCGTCTTCTCAAGGCGACCGATCATGGAATCCCGAAGCAGAAAAGCACCGCTATTGCCCAGATGCTGCTTGAGCTTGTCGGCAATGGACTTGACCGCAATGATTTCTTTTTCGACAACGCAGACAATGTTGTTGTCAAGGGAGGCGCCCATGACGATGGAACGGGCGGCTCTCTCCAGATGCGCAGTTTCGTCCACCAGCACAGGTGGGTTTCCCGGTCCTGCAGCAATCACCTTCTTCTTCTTGCTCATGGCCACATCAACGACGCCGGGGCCGCCGGTGACCACGAGAAGATTGATGTCCGGATGTTCCATCAACTGGTTGGCAGACTTAATGGTCGGCTCAGCCACCACCGTCAGCAGATTCTCCGGACCCCCAACCGAGAGGATGGCCTGGTTGAGCATGCGGATGAGATGGTTCGAAATGTTTTTGGCAGTGGGGTGCGTGTTGAAAACCACCGAGTTGCCAGCAGCGATCATGCCGATGGCATTGCAGATAATCGTCTCAGTGGCATTGGTGGTCGGTGTAATCGAGCCGATGACACCGTAGGGAGCCCGCTCCATGATGGTCAGACCATTGTCGCCGCTCCAGGCTTCCGGGCGCATGCTCTCAGTGCCCGGCGTGTGGTTGATGGCGAGGAGGTTCTTGTTGATCTTGTCCTCGACGCGCCCCATCTTCGTCTCTTCCACTGTCTGTCTGGAGAGCTCCATCACGTTGCGCCGACACACCTCCCGGCAGGCCTCGATCATCTTGTCCCGCTCCGCCAGGGACATCACCTGCAGCTGTTCAAAGGCCAGCCGAGCGCTTTTCACCGCATTGTCCACGTCACCAAAGACGCCATACCGACCCGCGGTCGGGATCAGAATCGTCGGCCCTTGTCGGGTCTGCGGTGAGACCTGCTGCGGCGCCCCCCCGGAGCCCGCGCCGGGCTGCTGGAGAGCACTAAGTACCTTCTCCACAATTTCCTGGATTCTCGGCTCATCGAGCTGCATGGCCTACCCCTTATTGCACCGGGTCAAACTTGCCCGAGCGATCCTCTTCATACTTGTTGTAGGTCGGTTTCCCCATGATGTCGTAGGAATCGACAATGGCCATGATGGTAGCATCCACTGGCCGATTGTTGGTCGCCACGGTCTGCCGCGCTGAGGAACCGGAGGCGAAAAGCACAATCTCGCCCATGCCCGCTCCCACCGCGTCAGCTGCAACCACAAACTTGTCGGTTTCGTTGAGATCGACATCCACCTGCTTAACCAGGAGGAACTTCAGACCGACCAATTCTTCTTCTTTGCGCGTGGCAACGACGGTTCCCACGACCCTGCCCATAAGCATAGCTTCCCCCGCCAATCAGAAGGCAACAACAGGTTCTGCCGAGCCCCCGCCTCGTGGACTCGACCGGGAAGAGCATACTTGATGCTAGCCGTTGTCCGACCGCCGTCCCAACGGAAGCACGGCATCGACATTGGCGTGCGGACGCGGGATCACGTGGACGGAAACGAGCTCGCCCACACGCTCTGCCTGCCGGGCACCAGCTTCAACTGCTGCCTTAACGGCAGCAACGTCGCCGCGCACGATGGCGGTGGTGAAGCCGCCGCCAATCTTCTCATAGTGGACCAATTCAACCTTGGCGGCCTTGACCATTGCGTCAGACGCTTCCACCATGGCCACAAAGCCTTTCGTTTCAATCATTCCGAGGGCGTCAGCCATTGTTCACTCCTCCTGCTAGACAAAACGGTGACTCCGGTCACCAGTATGGTATGGCGCAATGTAGCATGTGGCCGGAGGTGATGCAAGCGATTTTGGTGGCGCCATTGCTGGCTCAGAAGCCATTGTCGGGCTCCCTAGAAAGCTGCCCATGAAGCTGCCGGAGCCCCCGCATGACTTGCTCGTCGTAGGGCCGGGTCAAGGCCTGCCCGAGCCACCGATGCAGTTGCCCGTTGCCAGCACCGACCTCCGCTAGAACGTTGAGCAGAAGCCATCTCAGGCGATCCTCCTTGACATAGACCTGGGGCGGCCCCACCGGCTCCGTCAGCTCGATGCGCGGACAGGTGATGGCGGCGCGCTCCGAATCGAATAGCTTCAGGAGAGGCCCGGTGGCATGGGAGTGCTGAAAGGCTTTGACCGCCATAACCGTACCACACAGGCCGCCATCATCCAGCCTGTCCAGCAAGGCCAGCAGTTGCTCCACCATGGACCAGACCTGCTCGTCCTGGTCCTCTTCGGCAATATCCTTCTGCAGAGCACTGGCAATCCGCTCCAGAGCCCAGAAGATGCGCGCCTGTGCTGGCCCCTTGCGGTCCAGAATAGCAGCGATGAGGGGCGCAGCTGATTCGAACCGGGCCAGATTGCCCAGCCCGATGGCGGCCTGGGCGAAAGTTACATCGTCAACGGTGGGGTCCTGCACAATGCGCAGGAAGAAATCATTATCGGCCCCCCGGGCGAGGCGGGCCAGGGCCGCGACTATCGCCGGCCGCGGGCTCACCCCCTGCTCTGCCAGATGCCGCAAAACCGGCGCCACCTCCTCATGCATCCAGGTCAACAACGAGGGCTCCCAGCGACTGTCGAGGAGCTGCCCCTCCCTGACCAACAGGTGCACCGACAAATTCATCCGATAGGCCATCACCTCGGTGGTGGCATAAGCGGCTTCACGCACCGTTTCCCGGCGGTCCTCGTAGAAGAGCGGGAGCTTCTGCACGAAACGCACGACCTCGTCGGGCTGCTGCAGCTCACGCACCTCAACAAAGAGGCTTTTCAGCTCCTCAGGGTCAGCACTCCGTGACATTGCCTCCAACTGCACCACCTTGAAGGCAAAGAGCGCACCTTTGGAGATGTTCTGCGCAACCAGCATGGCCCCCACGGTAGCTGCGACCATAAAGAGGGAGTAGTAGACCATCAGTGGCTGAAAAGCTGCCCCGGTGCGTTGAATCTCCAGGAAATCTTCTTCCGGAGAGCTGCGGGAGGGCCGCCGAGGGGCCAGCCTGGAATCATAACCAGGGAAGAAGATCCGCACCGCCAGACCCGCAATACCTGCCGCTGCTGCCAGAATCAGAGCCATCCACCCGAGGTAGACGAAGAAGGCGACAACACGCCCCGCCGCTTTGTACCAGAGATAATCCCCGACTATGGCGGAGCTACCGATCAGCAGGCCGAAGCAGACTACCGCGACCACAGCCCAGCGCAGTTTGCTACTGTTGTGGGTGGGCTGCCGGCCTTTGGAGCGTGGCGACGTCAAGGATGAACCACGTCTATTTGAGGATGAGGTCAAGTGTCCCTGCCTGTTGGACCCAATCTTTGATGGTATCTTCCTGTGGCAGTATCTCTGAAACACCATATTGCTGGTTGGTGGCGCGCAACTTCACCATCAGGTCGGGCGCACTCTGTCCGCGCAGGCCGGCGATGCCGGAAACGCCCGCCAGGAGCAGCAACCGGGCCATTTTGGGGCCGACGCCGCGCACCCGCAACAGGTCGCATAGGCGAGAGTACTCCTCAAGTTTCCCAACTTCGATGCCCGTCTTGCGGGAGGCCGACTCTCGGTCTTTGGGAGTCAGCAGAGCCTGCAGCAATGCCTCCGTATCTTCCACCTTGAGCACCGCCAGCTTAGCCCGATGACCGGCCTCCAGAAAAGGCACGACCTCGATGGGATAGTGGCTCGCCAGCACCGGTGCTGACTGGCTCAGCAGTAACATCAGGACCGTGAGGCCGAACAGGCGGCTACCCATGGCTAGTCCTCGTAGGTTGTTTCCGAAGGCATCATAAGGCTAAAGGAGAGCATCCCGGCGATGTTGTGAACGAACTTCTCTTCCGCCGGAAACGTGTATGACGTATTGTCAGCGTTGACCGCGGCGGCAGTGTGCATGAAGGCCATGTGGTCGATGATGTCGAAGGAGATGGCCACGCCCTTGTCCAGGAAGATACGAATTCCAGCCCCCGCCTTCGGTGACAGCTTCATGCCCGAAGCAGGTTCGGTGCTATCGAGACGATTCTCCGCCTCTGAATTCCATTTCACCTGGAGAACGCCAATGCCGAGAATCAAGTGAAAGTCATAGGCCACTGCCAACCGACCCCAGAGCATTGCCTTGCCGCCGTCAGCCAACTCCAGGTGGGCATCTGCAAGCAGACCGAGATGGGTGGCCGGGATGGGGAAGCTCAGCCCGTCCTGATCTTTCTGTGTCTCAATGTCCTCCGCAAAACCGGTCTTGATGGGGAATGCATAGCCTACATTGGCCCCGACACCCAACCAATCCAAGAGGTGATAGTCATAGCCCAGGTTGACGATGACGTTATGGAAATAGCGATCATTGAAGGTCCAACCCAGACCGGGCTTCAACTCGGAACGGCCGGTGCGCCAGGTGATGCGGTGACGCACCATCGGAGCACTGGACATCTCCTGAGCAAGCGCCTCGACCGAGGGGCTCAACAGCAACAGCAGGGCTAGCAGCGCGAGCTTCCGCATCATTGGCTATCTCCATAGGAAAAGGAGAAGGGGACGAAGAGGGCCAGGCCCGCTCTACCGGTCCAGTTGTGCAGCAGGGTCGCACCGGATTGAAATTCCTCCCAATACATCATATCAACGATCTCACCAGTAACGGCCAGCCATTCAGTGAGGAAGAAACGCAGCCCGAGTCCCGCCTCAATGGTTGGGGCAAAGTCGGACAGCACGGTGTGAGTAATCCCCCCTCCCAGATAGGCAGAGAGATCCCAGTAAGGCGCCAGGCCCGCTCCAAACTTGCCGAAGACCGGCGTAACACCGAGGCGAAGAGTGGTTGCGTAGCCCATCTCGGTGCGCTCCGGAAAAAGACCGAAGGTATCCTCGACCTCATCCTTGAAGGGCGTAGGCAAAGACCAGACCTGAGTAAACTGCCCGGAGACCGAGAAGTACTCGCTGATATGGTATTCCACAGCCCCACCAGCACCGTAGTTGCCCACCATCCTGGGGTTGAGGGTCAAGGCACCAAAGCCACCCACCTGGACACGCTGCTTTTTCAAGATGGGTTTGCGTTGAAAGACCTTGATGTTCTTGTGGTATTCCTCTTCCAGGGCTTCCTTCTCGATGCCTTCCTGCGCTTGCGCCGCAACAGGCACCAGAAGCAGCAGTCCCAACAAGAGTGTCAGCAAACGCCTGCTCATCGTTCATCCCCCACAGACTGTGCCGACTATGCTAAACCCTTCCCGGTCGATTCGCAAGCAATTTCCCTGGTGGCCTCACGTGCGCGCGTCAAGCCGGCCCGCCCCTGGGACTTCAGAGGACCTCGACGTCCTCATCACCGAAGAGGCCGCCAAGGAACGCATCGGCATCGAAGGGCAGTAAATCCTCAACTTGTTCTCCCACCCCGATGAACCTCACTGGTATCTGCATCTGATCGCAAATGCCTATCACCACCCCGCCCTTGGCCGTGCCATCAAGCTTCGTCAGCACGATGCCCTCGATTCCCACAGCCCCACCAAAGATCGTCGCCTGTTGGATCGCATTCTGGCCGGTGGTGGAGTCAAGCACCAGCAGCGTTTCGTGCGGAGAACCTTCGCAGGCCTTGCCACAGACACGAATGATCTTCTTAAGCTCTTCCACGAGGTTCTTCTGAGTGTGAAGACGACCGGCAGTATCAATGAGAATGACATCTACTCCAGACTCCAGGCCCGCCTTGATCCCATCAAAGGCCACCGACGCCGGGTCCTGTCCATCATCGCCGCGATGGAACTCGGCACCGGCACGTTTGGCCCAGATTGCCAGCTGCTCCACGGCCGCGGCACGAAAGGTATCGGCAGCGACCATCATGACGCGCTTGCCGGCCTTCTGGTACTTCGCCGCCAGCTTGCCGATGGTCGTCGTCTTGCCCGTGCCGTTGACTCCAACCACGGCGATGACCCACGGTCTCTGGTCCGTCACCGTCAAGCCCGCACTCCCCTCATTGGAATGCAGCAGGGTCTTCACTTCGCTGCGTAGCAAGCCCCAGACTGCCGCAGCATCCTTGAGTTCGTTGCGGTCCAACTTCTCCTTGATGGCTGCCAGCAGCTTCTGCGCAGTCTTGACCCCGATGTCAGAGGTCAGGAGCACCTCCTCTATCTGCTGCTCAATGTCAACGTCGAGTTCCTTGCGAAAGATCCCCGAGAGCCGGGCCACAAAGCCCTGCTTGCGGGTCTTCTCCAACCCCTGCGAGATGGTCCGACCGGTGGACAGCAATTCGCCCGTAGCAACTTTCGGTGCTACGGCCGGAGCATCTGTGGCAACAGCATCATCTCGCTCTTCCCGGGGGGGCACAGCCAGCTGCTTCTCCCCCTTCCGACGAGACCACAGCACCACAAAGATGCCGATCACTACCACCGCTGCAAGCAGACCAATGAAGAGGGCATTCTCGGTAGCCATGGCAGCCAACATCCAATGATTCATCGCCTGCCTCCTGAAGCAGTCCACGAAATGGAGTCCGTGGTTTACCACAAAAGCCTGAGCCGGCAAAGGGCTAAGTCAGGTTGAAGGCCGCGAGATGGTCAGAGAACAGCACCACGGGCCACAAAAGAGCTACGGGCACTGCTGGGGATAATCGGCACTGCAGTTGTCGCAAACATCATCGCAACAGTCGTTGGCCGCAAAGCAAACGGAGTCGCACTGGCAGTTCTTGCCAAATTCATATTCGCCACAGCGGAATTTACAGGTATCGGTAATTGCACCGCACTGATCGGGGAAGTCCGAATCAGCGCACTCTGTGCAAACATCCTGGCAGCAGTCCCCGATGCTGAAGCACAAGCTGTCGCACTGACAGGCCAGGTCCGCGTCAAACTCTGAGCACCGCTCGGCACAAGTGGAAGCAACGGGGCAGGCACCGCAGTCGGCAGCGCAGGTCTCGCAGTCTTCGCCCATATCGGCATCACAAACGTCATCACCGCAGCAGGCACCGCAGTCGGCCTCACATGTCCCGCAATCTTCGCCGAGAGCAGCTTCGCAGATACCGTCACCGCAGCAGGCACCGCAGTCCACTTCGCAGCTGACGCAATCCTCGTCACCGCTGCAAACCTGGTCACCACAGAAATTGGCCAGCTCACAGTTGGCGCCACAGTCATTCTGAGCTTCGGTCACGCAGATATTGTCCCACGCGTTGTTGCAGCACCACGCATCAATGGCACAGACGCAATCCTGCACGGCCTGGTTCTCGCAGCCAGTGCCGTGGTCGATGGCACAGCAGTTTCCAACATCCATGCAGCCGATGCACAGCTCCGCCGCCTCGTCGGCGCAGATGTTGTCCCACTCGTTGTTGCAACACCAGGCATCAGCGGCACAGACCGCATCCTGGCAGGATGGGGTCTCGCAGCCGACGCCGCCGTTGCTCTCGCAGCAGTTGCCCTGGCAAGCACCGCAGTCTTCGGCGCACGACACACAATCCTCGTCCCCATTGCACTCAGCATCGCCACACTCTGGCGGACAGACACCGCAGTCGCCCGGGCAGTTGGAGCAGGTCTCGCCGGAACCACACACCTTGTCGCCGCAGACCGGGACATCACCGCCACAGACCGGGCAGAGAGCCCCAGCCTCCTGGGCGCAGATACTATCCCAGGTGTTGTTGCAACAATATGAGTCCATCTCGCAGACGATGTCGGTGCAATCCCCGTCGTCACAACCCTGCCCGTCATGGACGATGCAGCAGTCGCTGTCGCAGGCGCCACAATCGGCAGCGCAGCTCTTGCAGTCTTCATCATCGCCACATTCACCGTCACCGCAGAAGGGACATTTGCCGCAATCCTGCGGACAGGTATCGCAAGTCTCGCCAAGGAGACACTGCCCGTCACCGCAGAACGGCAGGACTCCGTCACACACCGGACAGTAGTCGGCCGCCTCGGTGGCACAGAGGTCGTCCCAACTCTCCTCGCAGCAATAGGCATCGATTTCACAGATGAAATCTACGCACACAAGGTCATCGCACCCGGTGCCATCATGGGCCTCGCAGCAACCACCCGCACACTCCCCGCAATCGTTGGGGCAGGAACCGCAGGTCTCGGCCTCGGCGCAAACGCCGTCGCCGCAGACATTGGCCACCTCGCAGGTGCCGCAGTCCAGGGACTCCACTTCGTTGACGCAGAGATTGTCCCAGTTGACGTTGCAGCAGTAGGGGTCGGCAGCGCAGACACAGGCTTCAATTGGTTCCTCCTCACACCCGGCGTTGCCGTTGGTCGTGCAGCAATCGCCGTCGCAGGAGCCACACTCATCCGCTTCACTGGCGCAAAGTCCGTCCCACTGTACGTTGCAGCAGTAGGGGTCCTGAGCGCAGACACAACCCTGGACATTGGCATTGGTGCAACCCGCAGTCCCGTTTGAGAGACAGCAACTACCGGTGCATTTGCCACAATCGGACGGGCAACTGACGCAATTTTCGTCATCACCACAAACACCGTCGCCGCAAGCTGCTGGGCACTCACCGCAATCACCGGGACAGTTGCCGCAATCTTCTCCCAGCAGTGCCTCACAGGCGCCATTGCCACAGCAGTCGCCGCAGTCGGCAGGGCAGGACTTACAGTCCTCCGCACCATGGCACTGGTTGTCGCCGCACACCGGCACTACTTCGCAGGTGCCGCATTCAAGGTCAGATACTTCGGCCACGCAAAGGCCGTCCCAGGCGACATCGCAGCAGAAGGCATCGGCAGCACAGATACAGGCTTCGATTTCCTCATCCATGCAGCCGGGGCCCGGGTGATTCTTGCAGCAGTCGCCGTTGCAGGAGCCGCATTCATCGGCTTCACCGGCACACAGCTCGTCCCAGGAAACCAAGCAGCAGAACTGGTCAACGGCGCAGACACATTCCTGAACCAATTGGTCCTGGCAACCGGGGGTTGCGTTGGGGATACAGCAACTCCCCTCACATTCGCCGCAGTCGGCGGGGCAATTGCCGCAACTCTCGCCTTCACCACAAGCATCGTCACCGCACGCATCCGGACACTCGCCGCAATCGGCCGCACAGGTCTCGCAGTCCTCACCGTAGAGCGCCTCACAGGAATCGTTACCGCAGCACTCCCCGCAATCGCCGGGGCAGGACTTGCAGTCCTCGTCGTCGTCACAGTTCGCATCACCGCAAGTCGGGCAGACGCCACAGTCCTCGGGGCATGCTTCGCAGCTCTCCAGTGGGCCGCAATCGCCATCGCCGCACTTGGCACAGACACCGCAGTCCTCCGGGCAGTTGAAACAGGCTTCGGGCTCGACGCAAAGGCCATCACCGCAGCCGCCAGCACCACCACAGTCGCCACAGCCATACTCTTCGACTTCGGCCACGCAGATGTCGTCCCAGGCAGTCTCACAGCAGTAGGCATCAAGTTCGCAAACGCAGACCTGAACTTCGCCGTCGGCGCAGCCGGGGCCTTCTGCGGGCTCGCAGCAGCCGGCCGGGCACTCGCCGCAATCGGCGGGGCAGCTCTCGCAGCTCTCGCTCTCGTCGCAGAGGCTATCGCCACATTCGGGTTCAGTGCCGCACGTCAGGCCACACTCCGCCACCGCTTCTTCGATGCAGATATCATCCCACACCGACTCGCAGCAGAAGGCATCAAGCGCGCAGGTACATGCCTGCACGGCCTCGTCGGCACACCCTGGGCCCTCTTGAATGGCGCAGCAATCGCCACACAGACCGCAGTCGTCAGGGCAGGACTCGCAGGACTCGCCTTCGCCGCAAACGCTGTCGCCGCAGTCACCGCAAACGTTCTCGCCGCCAACACAGGCGCCCTCTACACAGAGATCCCCGCCGGTGCAAGCATTGCCATCGTCACAAGCAACATCAGAAAGCGGCGCGTTGAGGCACCCACCATCGGCACTGCAGGTGTCTTCAGTGCAGTCGTTACCATCGTCGCAGCTCCCAGCGGACCCGAGGCAAAGACCATTGATGCAGACATCGGTAGCGGTGCATGCGTCACCGTCATCGCAGACCACACCGTCGCTCTTACCCGCCACACCGCAAACACCGGTGGCCGGATTGCACTTGCTTACTTCGCACTGGCCCAGACCATCGTCAGAGCAGACCACTAAAGTTGCCGGATCCGCGGCGCAAAGACCCTCGATACACGCCAACGTCCCATTGCACAGATTGCCATCCTCAAAGCCGGCACAATCCATATCACTTTCGCACTCACACTTGTTGGCCCCGGGCAGGCAGTCCCCAGCCTGACAAACGTCACCCACGGTGCAGGTTGAGCCGTCGGAGCAGGTCCCACCAAGCTCCTCCAGTTCACATTCACCCGTGGCAGGGTTGCACAGGTTCTTCAGGCACTGCCCATCCTGGCTGTTGTCGCAGAGCACGTCGACGGCACCGGTTACGGTGCAGAAACCGTCAACGCAATCCATCTCGTCGTAGGAGCAGAGGTCGCCGCCGACCATCTGGCAATCCAGGTTGCTCTCGCAAGGGCACTCCCCGGGCTGGCCAAAGCAAATGCCTGCTGAACAGACATCCCCGGAGGTGCACTCGTTGCCGTCGTCGCAGGCAACTGCATTGTTGACGAAGGCGCAGCCCGTCGCTGGGTCGCAGCTATCATCGGTACACTCGTTGCCATCGGTGCATTCGTAGTTGGAGCCACCACCACAGATACCATCCAGGCAGAAGCTCTCGTACGTGCACGCATCATCATCATCGCACGGCGTGTAGTTCTTGCGGGCTTCAACCACACAGACATGCTGCACCGAGTCGCACAGCGCAATCTCGCAAGCATCCAAGTCCCCAACGTTGCCCTGGCAATCCTCGTGGGTTTCACATTCCGGCACCACCGCTTCACCCGGCAGGTCCACATGCCACTGAATGTCAACGTCCCCGAAAGCAATCTCCCCGGAGGAATTGACGTCAATATCATTCAAATCCAGGACTCCGCCCGAGCAACTCATACAAAAACAGGCAGCAACCACACTTGTCATCCAAGCAACTCTAATCTTCATGGGACCTTCCTCGTTTTGAAAGTTTTGGTCGTTTTGCCACCAGGAACCCGGGCTGTCAACCATTTAGTCTTGGAACCCCGACCAACGGTCTATCACGGCAGAGTAATTATCTGCTCCTCGATGATCAAGAACGTGAGATCGAATCAAGCAATCGCCGCCACCGCGTGGCGCATGACGATGACATCCCCTTTGGCGGTCTGGAGTTGGACTTCGTAGCGGCCGAACCAGGTGATGCGGCCGCGGATGCAGTCGCCTTCCAGGGTCTGCCACTCGATGGCCTTTTCGCTCTCCTGCATCTCTAGGAGGACGCGAGCTTTGATGTCGGTGCGGGCCCCGATGCGGCGAAGATGGTCAGAGGTGATCGCGGTTTCGGCGGTGCCCCACTTGATGGCCTTGAGCAGGTGCTTGCGGCGGGTGGCATCGAAGAAGAACTTGATGTCGTGCTTGACGATGGTGGTTTCGTCGGAGCTATCACGGGGGCAGAAGGTCAGGTCGAAAGGTCTGCTCTCCACGACCTTCCCCTGGACGAGTTCACCACCGACGAGGCTGAGCGCAATGGGCCGCTGCTCCCGGGCATAGTCATCAAGAAAGCAGCGCATGTAGTCAGGCGCGCTCTTGCGGGCACGCAGTCGGGTATGGAAGAGCGCCCGCTCCAACGTCCAGGTGCCCGCCACCACCTGCGGACCCAGGGCCGGGAGAATCTCCTCCCTCGCCATCAGCCGCGCCACCTTCTCTTTCAACTGGATCTTCTGCAGCACCTCGGTCAGATCCTGCTTACCCTGGGCAATCTGCAGAGCGATGGGACGGGGGAGGCTCCACTTCACCTCCAAGTCCCGCGCCTTGGCAATCGTCTCTTTCGGCAGCTTCTTCTTCACCGCCCCTTTGCCTCTTTTGTCTTTGTCGGTCATCTTTTACTCCCTCTTCATCAAACCCAAAGCCCCCATATCCACGCAAAGGGGGGTAGCGACCAACGGAAGCGTAGGGGGCAGAGCCCCCTCGTTGGCAGCAGGCATAGCCTGCTAGGTGCGGCCGCGGTAGAGGCCGATGTTCATGAGCAGGCCGATGCCTACCATGCACGAAAGCAATGAGTTCCCTCCATACGACATGAAGGGTAGCGTGAGACCGACTACCGGCAGGGCCCCCGTGACCATGCCGATGTTGGCCGCGGTCTGGATGAACAGATAGGCCGTCACGCCCACGGCCACGAGCACCCCGAAGCGGTCACGTGCGGTCCTCGCCACATAAGCCCCCCAGAGAAAGAGGATGGTGTAGAGCATCCCCAGCAACGCGCAACCCAGGAACCCGTGCTCCTCGGCATACGTGGCCAGAATGAAGTCGGTCTGCATCTCGGGCAGATAGCGCAGACGGGTCTTGGACCCCTGGAAACTCCCCTTGCCCAGGAAGCCGCCAGCCCCAATCGCCCAGAGCGCCTGCTCCGGCTGGAGGGTCTTGTCCAGCAGCTTCTTGGCCTCCGGATCCCACTTGAACTGCTCGGGGTTCATCCAGAGCCGGACCCGGTCCTTCTGGTACTCCTTGATCAGCCCGAACTTCCAGCTCAAGGGGAAGATCAACAAGATAACTCCCAGGAGCACGAAGAGCGAGCGCCAGCGGACTCCCTCGTAGAGGATAATGATGGTTGCCACGAAGAGCACCATAAGGGTAGTGCCAAGGTCCGGCTGCGTCAGAATCATGGCGCACGGTCCCAGAATCAGGAGGAAGACCTTCCAGAGACTGCGCAGGGAGTGATACTCGGGCCGATGGCTGTCTCGCAGCACCTTGGCAAGCAAGAGAATCATTGCCACTTTCATCAACTCGGAGGCCTGAATGCTGATTCCGCCCAGAATCAGCCAGCGCTGAGAGTTGTTGACCTCTTTGCCGGCCACAGCAGTAGCGATGAGCAGGATCACGACGACAATGTAGATCGGCCAGGCCATGCGCTCGAAGATCTTGAGGTCGAGGGCAGCCACGACCACTGCAACGATCACCGAAAGGAGATACCAGATGACCTGCTTCTGATGGTAGATGTCGCCGGAATAGAAGTCGGCGTTGCGCAGGTTGATAAGGGAGATGACACTCAGTAGAAGGATGACTGGAATCACCATCAGATTCCAGTTGGTTCTCCGCTCTTTCAGCCTTCCCTGCATAATTACTGGAGCTCCTCCCTCAGTCAGGCACAAGATTGCGTGAGAATAACTTGTAGATCACTTTGGCAACAATGGGAGCCGCCACCTCGCCACCATATCCACCGTGCTCAACGATGATGGCGACGCTGATCTTCGGCTCATGAGCTGGTGCAAACCCGACAAACCACGCATGGTCTTCCGCCAGCCACCGGGCGACATACGGGTCAACACCCTGCTTGACCTGCAGCGCTTCCGCAGTGCCGGTCTTGCCCCCCACCACGATTGACTCAAGTTGCGCGTTATGGGCGGTGCCGTGGTCCTCCTGCACCGTATCCACCATGGCGTTCTTGATGAACTCCAGGTACTCGTCGGGCACACCTATCTTCTCGCCCGGTTCCCGGCGCAGCGAACGAACGACAGTGCCATCCTGGTCCTCAATGTGGTCCACCAGGAAAGGATGGAGGAGATTCCCCCCATTGACCATCTGGGCCAGCACCATGGCCATCTGGAGCGGCGTGGCCCGAGTGTCCTTCTGCCCCACCGCGGTAGAGAGAGTGAAGCCTGGCTGAAAACCACCCTTGGAGGTGCGCTCATGCCATTCTCGGCTTGGCACCAACCCCATATCCTCGCCGATTTCCACCCCCGTCTTGCGACCCAGGCCAAGAAGCAC
This sequence comes from uncultured Pseudomonadota bacterium, assembly GCA_937884235.1. Classification (GTDB taxonomy): domain Bacteria; phylum Myxococcota_A; class UBA9042; order CAIXZC01; family CAIXZC01; genus CALGBT01. Next base: position 3,820 of record CALGBT010000006.1, on the reverse strand, counting down.
CGAGTACTGCTCCAGTCGGTCCATGCCGAGCCACTCACCCAGGCGATAGAAGTAGACGTCACAAGATGCAGTCAGGCCGCGCAGAAGGTCCAGATCGCCATGCCCATACTTGTTGTAGCACCCAAAACGGTGACCGGAGTAGTCGTAGTAGCCAGGGCAGTTGATCTTTGTTTCGGGGGTGATAATCCCCTCGTTAAGCGCCGCCAGGGCAGTCACAATCTTGAAAGTGGAGGCGGGAGGGAAGGCAGTCGTCGCCTTATTAATCATGGGATAGAAGGGATTCTGGTCATACTCCTTCTTCCTTTCGGTGGTGAGTCGGCCTGCCCAGTCGTTGGGGTCAAATGAGGGCGTGGAGAAGAGGCCGATGACCTCCCCAGTTTGCGCCTGCATAACGACGATGCCAGCGGAGTGAACATCTGCCACCGCCTCCTTAAGGATTCGCTGCACTTCGACATCGAGGGTCAAGACCACGTTGTTACCCGGCACCGCCGCGTCATACTTCAAGTTGGCCAAGGGAGTGCCAGTGCCATCCACCGAGAGATTTCGGCCCCGGGAATCCCGAAAGGTGACCTCTTCGCCGGCCTTGCCACGCAAGACCTCTTCCATAGAGCGTTCGACTCCTCGTCGACCGGCGTAGTCGCCGGGTCGATAGACCCCCGGATGTCGGGCTATTTCCTCACCGTTGACCTCGTTGACATAGCCCACCATGTGCGCAAAAAGGTCACCAAAGGGGTAGGCCCGCACCGTTTGCTCCCGCACGTAGACGCCGGAGAATTCATGCAGGCGCGCGCGCAGAATGGCCACCGTGTCCGTGTAATCCTGCTGACACCGGGGACACCGCAGCGCGTGGGTCACGTCGCTCAGTAAGGTCTGGTCTTCAGGGCAATGGTCACCAAAGGCGAATATGCGTGAGCACGTAGGGCAAACTGCCTTATGCCCATCGAAGGTCTTCTCCAGCTTAGCATGGTCAAAGGGGCACTGCTCCTGGGAATCGGGCAGTTCGATGTACTCCTTCCCACATTTGCTGCAATGCCCATAGTGAGTCGGGTGGACCTCTTCCAGTCTGGTTCCGTCGGCAGGGCAGTAGCGGCCGTTGAGATAGCGCCGTACAGTCACATCACGGAACCGCTTGTGCTTGTGGCCAACGTAGGCGAAGTAGCGGTCCTTGGCCTGAGTCATTTCGTCATCGGTCAGGCCAACCAATGCTCTCAGGCGCTCCAATGTCTGATCAATGTCCTCGACGTAGTGAGGGACAATGCTGAGTTCGTAAAGATCGACGTTGCGAGCCAGAACCCGTCCCTTGCGATCCAGGACGGTACCCCGGCGCGGCGGGATCCGGGTGCGCTTGACCTGATTGATCTCAGCCAGTTTCTCGTACTTCTTGCCGCCGAGAACCTGAAGCTGAAAGAAGCGGCCCATGAGCAATGCCATGACCAGCAGAATGACCATGACGAACCAGCGGTTCTGCGCCCGATACTCCAGCAGGTCGCCCCGCAGCATAGATATGCCGCTGTTCATCGGAAGAGACCGTCGCTGTCGCGGGGAATGAGGCGGCCATCAAGCCACCCGGCCAGCCCAGCCACAATGGGACCCATGGGGGCCGTGATCAGAGCCTGCGGGATGGCCAGCCGGAAGATCAGGTCGAACTGCTCGAAGTCCCGGTCGAAGATGGCCGAGAAGACAAAGAACAGCATGGACGAGGCCAAACTGGCGCAGAGCGCCACCAGGGTCATGAGTACGACGTTGCGGTAATCCAGTCGCCGGGAGAGGGCGTGGCAAGCGAGCATCACCAGCACGTAAATCTCCACGTACATCCCCAGCGGGACGCCGCTGGAGAAACCATCCTTGAGCAAGCCCAGGCAGGCAGCCAACGCCACGGCTGGCGCTAATTCGAAGCTCACCGCAGCAAAGATGACCAGCGCCAGGGTCGGGTCGGGAGCATACATGCGAATGTGAAATGAGGTGAGCATGGGAGATTCCAGGCTCAACAGGAGGTATCCCAACAACAGATATAGGACGAAGCGCAGTGCCCCTTTCATTGCTGCACCTCTTCCCACAGGTCGCGAGCCGGAGTAGTGCCGGGATGCTGCACCACGATGAAAACCTCCTGCAGCGCCGATAGTTGAACTGCCGGCTCCACCTGCACCTCCAATTGCGTGCCCACCTGTTTGACATTGTCCGTCGCCACATAGCCTGCCACGAGTCCCTTCGGAAAGACCCGGTCATGCCCGGTGGTAATCAAGAGGTCCCCCTTCTCGGGACGGCTCTTTTGAAAGGGAAAGCGCAGCACCGGCAACGAGTCCCCGGTACCTTCCATGACTCCTGAGATACCCTTGCCGGGAATGGAAACATCAATGCGACTGCGTGAATCAGTGAGCAGCATGACATCACAGAAATCGCCAGCCACCTTCTCGATCCGGCCAACGATGCCGGCCGCAGTAACCACCGGCTGCGAGGCCCCGATTCGGTCTTCCTCGCCCTGGTCAAGCCGGACTCGCGAGACACTGAAGAAGGGAGAGGTCTCCCGGGCGATAACCCGGGCGCTGCTCATTTCCAACTCAAAATGCTCCTTCCGGAAATCAAGCAGACCCCGCAAACGCCGGTTCTCCTCTTCCAATCCTCTGGCCCGGGAGGCCATCAGCTTGAACTTGTCCAACTCCCCACGCAACTCGAGGTTCTGCTCTTCGACATCGACCAGGTAGAAGTAACTCTTCCAGAATCCGACCACTGACGCAAACGTGTTATGCATTACGTTCTGCCCGGGGCCAGTCGTGTTGACGAGCAGTGTCTCCAGCAATGTCTGCGAACGGTCGGTACGACCGTGGAAATACATTGAGAAAAGTGGGACCACCAGCAATAACAAGGAGAGCAATGCAACTCTGAGACGTCCGGAACGCTGTTTCATGGCAGTTTCCAGCCGGGTCTAAGCCCGCGTCAGGCCGGGATGGTTACGTCCTTGAGCAGATCCAGTTCATCAAGGGCTTTGCCAGCTCCAAGAACCACTGCACTGATAGGGTCGTCGCTCAAAGCGACTGGCAGCCCGGTCTCTTCGCGGATCAACTTGTCCAAATTCCTAAGCAGAGAGCCGCCCCCGGTAAGCACAATGCCCTTGTCCACGATGTCGGCTGAGAGCTCCGGCGGGGTACCCTCCAACGCCGACCGGATGGCCTCGATAGTGGCACTAATGGGGTCGGCAAAGGCATCGCGGATCTCGTCGGAGTTGACGACTATCGTCTTGGGCACGCCACGGATCAGGTCACGGCCCTTGACCTCAATGGTGAGCACCTCATCGGTGGGATAGGCAGTGCCGATCTCGCATTTGATCCGCTCTGCGGTTCGCTCGCCAATAAGGAGATTGTACTTGCGCTTCATATGCTGAATGATGGCCTCGTCCATCTTGTCACCGCCCACCTTCACCGAGCGGGAGAAGACAATCCCCGACAGCGAAATGACCGCGACCTCGGTGGTCCCTCCGCCGATGTCCACCACCATATTGCCAGAAGGTTCAGTAATGGGCAGACCGGCACCAATTGCAGCGGCCATGGGCTCTTCAATGAGGTAGACCTCACGCGCCCCGGCCGACTCGGCGGACTCTTTCACCGCCCGCTTCTCCACCTCGGTGATCCCGAAGGGCACGCAGATGATGATCCTAGGCCGCACCAGAGTCCGGCGGTTATGAGCTCGGTTGATGAAGTAACGCAGCATCGCCTCGGTCACCGCGAAATCAGCGATAACGCCATCCTTCATGGGTCGGATGGCCACGATATTACCGGGAGTTTTGCCCAGCATTTCCTTGGCATCACGACCTACGGCCAGGACT
>CALGBT010000005.1 GCA_937884235.1 uncultured Pseudomonadota bacterium | reverse complement strand
CTTGCCTTTGTAGGTGACGTCGCCACATGGATGGGGCACGCACTCGGCATCGTCATTGCACATTTCCAGGGCCTGGCAGAAGCCGCAGGTGCTGCCGCAACCGTCGGGGCCACACTGCTTGCCGTCGCACTCAGGCACGCATTCCCCCGCATAGCAGAAGCCGTCATTGCCGCAGAAGTCCCCGGCGGCAACACAGAACCCGCAGTACCCGCCACACCCGTCGATGCCGCATTCTTTCGGGATCAGCCCTCCGTCGACCTCCGCCTCACATTGCTTCGGGCAGATGTCGACTGTGCATTTGCCTTCGGGGGAGCAGATTTCACCGTAGGCACAGTATCCGCAAACGCCGTCGCAGCCGTCTGAACCGCAGGTCTTGTTGTTGCATTGCGGTGTGCAGTCCGGCAGCTCCTTGGAGATGTCCGGGGTCGTTTCGTCAGGCTCCGCAACATCGACTACGTCAGGACTATCGGCATCTGTGAGGTCGGGCAATTCGGCGGCATCAGGAAGGTCAAAAACCAGGTCCAGAATATCTTCCTCACGGGGCGTATCGCTGACCCAATCGAGGCCCGTATCCAGAACCGCATCCACCGCCGGCAGATCGTTGCCGCCAATAATGATGTGACCATCTTCCTCGGCGATGTCGACCTGCTTCGGGTCGGTATCGCCAAAGGTCTCGATGGTGGAGGTTTTGGCACATGCACCAGGCAAGACCAGAAGCACGGTCAACATCACGTAGAGTCGCCACCACTTCATATGGGCACACCTCACTTTCCTGCAGCCGGCCCAGAGTATACACGCAAGCGTCAGCAAGGGCAATCTGCGTAGGTGATCGATGTGGACTTGACCGAGACGAGCCCGGCCCCTTCAATGCGCAGCAACTCAACGGTGTCGCTCAAGGAATCGGTGCGGGCCACCATTTCGCTCTGGCCATCGCCGTCGAAGTCGCCGATGAGGAGAGGAGTTATCGAGCTGAGATGTTCCTCCATCAGACCTGGCAAAGAGTCGTCTCCAGGCCAGAGAATTGAGAACATAGCTTCGTCGGGCCCCATCCCACACATAGTGGTGCCCAGGCGTAATTGGACGTGGAAGCAGCCGCTCTGAAAGGGGGGTAGGGGGAGCGAACCGGAGCACTCAAGCACCTGCAGGTCTGGCGGGGGCAGGCTCTCGCCCTGCTCCTCGTAAGCGGCCCGGACCCGCGCTGCGCCAGCGGTCCAGTACGGTAGTTGCCGGGTCTTTTCTGCCCATCTCTCCTCAGCCGAGGCACTGACTTCTCGAAAGGACTGGGCGGAGCGGACCCGGTGTTCCTCGGGGCTGGCCCAGTAGAAGGCCTGATCGGTGCAGGGGACCTCCAGCGGCGCCATCAGATGCATGGCCGCGATATTTCTCAGGTCGCGTCGGGCTGGCGTTCCATTCTCTGTGGCAGGGTCGATGCCTTGCTTTGACCACTCTTGCACAACGCCAAAATGGGGTACCACGCGGCCCACCATCTGGGGCGTGCCGGCAGTGGCCACGGTGACCGCATCGGGACCGTTGTAAACTCGGTATTGGGGCCCCTTCCCCAGTACCCTGGTGGCCTGGGACCCTGCTTTGGCGGAGAGCGTTTCGGCAATAACGAAGCCGTCCGCTGCCCCGGCCATCAAGGTGATATCGGTACCGGGAAACTGCAAAGCGGCTTCTTCCACCAGGAGGTGTTCGTCCCCGTCCAGAAGAATCCAGGCCCGGTCGTCGAAGCAGTGAACGAAGAAGAAACTCTCCTCCAGTTCATCGTTTGCCTGATGGCCAGTTGGTGCGACGACCTCCAACCCTACAGCCGCAACTGGGGTAACCGGTTTTGCAGGGCTGGTCTGCCGGGTCTCTGAGGTAGTAACGCAACCCAGGGCCAGAAGGCAAAGGAGTACAATACAGGGTCTTCTCATGCTTCCTCCACTAACTTCTCCTGGGCCTGGCGATCTCTTCGCCAGGCGTGGTGCGTCTGCGTGCATCTTGCTCATTCCCGGGGCTATAACTCGCCCAGCTTGAGGCCGCCTGGATAGGCGTACGAAACGTGACAACCGTATCCGTAAACGGTAACCCCCACTGGCCCGTTAGCAGTGAGATTGTGGACTCCGCTGACCAGGGGTTCCTGCACCATCTTGAGGCCATTTGACCCCACGGTGACCGGGGTCTGGCTCAGGGGCTTCCCGTCTACCAGAACCGTTGTCCCGTCGCCAAAGACGAGGTTGACGTAGTCCTCGGTGTAACCTTTCGGTGTCAGAAAGATGTACTCTTCAAGGTACTGCCCCACCGGGACCGAAAGAGTGAAGGCAGGGTCGCCAATGCCCAGATCGCCCACGAAGTCAGTGCAGAAGACCACATGGCCGGGGTAATTGCAGCTCTGGAGGTAATGCCCCAGCAGGAATCTGCCGGTGCCGGTGGCGACAAAAGGCTCCGCGCCATCGAATTCCACCCAATCGCCCTTGTTCAGCGAGTAGGGGCCGGCCACCGGGGGGTCGAGGGTCACGGTCACGCCATTCTCCCCGGCCAGAATCCGCCAGGTATCCGTATGGGATGAGGTGCGCTTGTGAAACGGGTCGCCCACGTACTTGTTGCCCCAGGCGGCTAGTGGGAAGAGCTGCTGCTCAATATGGTCGCAGCGCTCGTAGTCCACGTGGATGTTAGCACACTCGTGGCCCCCGAAGACCGAGACCTTGCGGTCCGACGTGATCTGCGTCCCAGTAAGATCCGCCCCTTCGTTGCCGGTGACCTCCAGATTCAAGGCATCCCCCTGGGACAGGGTGAAGACCTGGGACTGCCCCTGGCTCATGGAGGGCACTCCGGGCCCGGCGATAATGCCCGCCGAAGCCTTCACTGTTACCTGGGTCAGACCTTGCTGGGTGGCGATGACCGTGAAGAAGCCGCGCAGCGTCGCGGCCCAGGTCCGGAGCTTCCAGCTCATGACCAGGTACTCTTCGCCCCCGGCATAGTCGGGAAGCAGCAGGGAGGCATCATTGGTGTAAACGCCATCCCCAACCAGCGGATTGAACTGGTGAACCGTCACGGGTTGGGTGGCATCGATGCGGAAAGTGCGGTTGGTGTGCACGGAGCCGTCCAGGTCGAAAAAGGTGGGCAGCAGGTAGACCTCCAGCGAGCCGGGCTGAACGGTGAGTGGGGCGCCTCCCAGTTCAGCAGAACTCATGGCCAGCCCGGTGTAGTTATTGGTAATGGTGACTCCTGCTGCGGTGCCCGTTGCGGGAGCGCTCACAACCACTCCTACCGCCTCCTGCTGGCCCCCCTCGATGTTGTCGAGGTCCACTGCCCAGTAGTTGCACCCCAAATAGGTGTTAAGTTTCAGATTGACGTCACAGGCACCGACGCACTCGCCTTCCTTGCAGAGCCCGCTCTGGCAGGTCTCGGCGTCCTCCCAGACGTACTTGCCGCCGGCCCCTTCGACGCACTCCTGCACCGAACTGAGTCCTTTGCAGATCTTGTCGCCGGGGCTGCATTCCCAGTCGACGCAGTTCCCCTGGTAGCAGGTCAGCGGTGGGGTGCACGAGGCGGTAACCCACAGGGTACCTCCATCGTTGCAGACCAGATATTCCGTGGAGCTGAAGCACTCGCCCTTGGGTTCCCCGGGCGTGCAATTCTGCGCTTTGCATTTGCCGCCTTCGCAGCCCATATCCTCCGGGCATGGCGATGGGCCGTGTTCGGTCCCCTCGTCATTGCAGATGCCCAGCGTGGTGGCGTCGAGACAGACCATGTGGCCGGGATCACAGTCGGGGTCGACATCGACCTCCGCGGCGCGGCCGACGTCGGCCACGCTGTCGGCACGCAGTAGCGCATCAGATTGTGGTTGGCTGTCCTGGTGGAAAATGTCGGCGGCATTCGAGTCGTTGCAGCGGGCTTTCGCACAACCGTCGGGGCAGGTCTCCGTGGCGACCCACAGGAGGTCGACGCCAACCAACAGGCAACTCAGTACCGCCGATACCTTCGATACCGTTGAACCGCAGGTCTTGAGGCCGACCTGGTCTTCCTGGCAGCCTTCCCCTGCCGTGGGCAGTCCGGTGGATTCGCCGGAGGTTCCACAGGCCATGAGCAGGAGCAGCGCCGACAATAGGAAGACACGAAACACCGGGAACCTCCTAGTCGCAATCGCCGTTATCGAGGTTCATTTCCTCGCAGTCGAATTCAGTCGTGCACATGCCGTCGCCCAGCCAGTGCCCCCACTGGCACTGGCCGGCCTTACAGCCGGGGATCTTGCCGTTGGGGCAGTCACCGCTGTCGATGCAGGTGACGTGGAGGGTGAATTTGCCAAAGGCCCCCTGGTAGCCATCCATGGCGAAGAGGTAGGATTCGCCAGGCTGCGCAGTCCAGAAGACGGTATCGAAGTCGTTTTCCACGCAGACGTTGGGGTTACAATCACCTTTGATGACGTAGACGTTGTGTTTGCTTGCTCCAGGCTCCTCGGCCTCCACGAGAATGAAGGTCTCGGTATCGGTGGTGAATTGGTAAAGGGCCTCGGGGCCGCTGGCATCGAAGCCGCAGCCGTAGCTGCTGAAGTTGTTCGCAAGGCCGGTGGTATCACCCGGAATCGAAGTATTGCACACCAGGGTACCCTGAACCTGGCAAGAGAGATTCTCGCACTGGCCAAAGGCATTGCACGACTCCGGGGCGTTGCAACTTCCGCAGCTCCCCCCGCAGCCGTTATTGCCGCAGACTTTGCCATTGCAGTCTGGCTCACAGATGCATTTTCCATCTTTGCAGTTGTGCCCCAGCGGGCAAGTGCCGCAGATCCCGACGCAGCCATCATCGCCACACTCTTTACCCGCACACTGGGGCTGACAGATGTCATGAGTGCAGATGAAATTGGCATCACAGTAGTAGCCTTCAGGGCAGGTGCCGCACTGGCCGCCGCAGCCGTCGCTGCCGCAGGTCTTGTTCTTGCAACTCGGCTGACAATTGTCATCCGGCAGGATACTGTCGCTGCCGCGCAAGCTATCCTGTTCGCCAGTGCCATCGGCGGGGTTGCTGTCACCTCCTGGGTTTCCGGTGCCGTCACCGCCCGGCAGATAAACCGAATCACCATAAGCGAAGTAGAGGTCTGGCTCGCCAGCTCCGTCGCCGCCGCAGGCTATGCCCCAGACAATGATCAT
>CALGBT010000004.1 GCA_937884235.1 uncultured Pseudomonadota bacterium | reverse complement strand
CCGGTCAGCTCGAGGCGGGGCAGCGCTACAACCTCTACCAGTGCAAGAACGGCCTTGTGGACGTCGCGGTTCCGGTGACGGTCGAGGGCGAGTATGTGGGCAGGGGATAAGAAGGAAAACGACCGGCGAACCGTACAGGCGCGGTGCCGCCTGTACGTCGATTTGGCTTGTTCTACTTCCCACAACCAGGTGCTTGAGGGCCACGGTGGCCGGCGCCCGTTTACTGGCGGCCCAGGTCGTCGGTGCGGTGCCATTTCGACCTTTTGACCATCGTAGCACCGCCTGTGGGCTTCAGGACCGGTCGAAGCCCATCGGGTGGCCTTCAAGCCCTATGCCAAAATCGATGCTGCTCGAGAGCCCAGGATGGCGGTCTCTCGCGGACCGCGATGCCGGCGTGTCCCGATCGGTAGCCGGCGGCCCTGAACCACCTACTTCTGTCGCACCCGCCTCCGCACCTGGGCGCGGTTGGCCCCACAACTGCGTCCGGTGATACCCGGCCTTCTCCGCAGAGTACAGAGTATCGGCGAACGACGGGTTCGTAACCGGTCGGTGCTGCGGACCCGTGTTTGCCTATGCGAAGGCCGGCACCGAGCAGGACGACCTCAGCATCTCCAAGGCCCGCTCGCTGGTTTGTCCGACCTTCAGCCCGCCGGGCATACCAGCGGTGCGACCGAGGTGCGAGAGCTACGGAACAGTTGCGGACAAGTGCAGGCTGCCGCTACGCTGTCCGTGACTCGGAAGGCCATTTTTCCCCGGATACCCAGGATGCGCTTTCTCCTCGCCATGTTGCCGCTCTCTACATTGTCCGGCTGTCAGGAACCCAACACTGTCCACCCCGGCCATGAGACGGACATCTTCGTCCAGGAACCCCCGTCCGCTGCCGACATCCTATGGGTGATCGACAACTCCCCCTCGATGGCTCAGGAGCAGGAGGCGGTGGGCCGGAGCTTCGCCGAGTTCATCGTCAACCTCGAGGACGCCCACATCGACTTCCACATCGGCGTCGTCACGACCGACGTTGACGACGAGAACGAGCACGCGGGTCAACTACTCGGCATTCCCAATGTGATCGACTCCGAAATCGTGGACTTTGAGATGGTCTTCAAGGAACGGGTCCAGGTAGGGGTCGACGGCTCCGACATGGAACGCGGCCTCGAAGCCGCCTACATGGCGCTGACCGAGCCCATGGCCTCCGGCGCGAACAACGGGTTCCTCCGCAGAGACGCCGTTCTGTCCATCATCTTCGTCTCCGACGAAGATGACTGCTCCGACCGCGGCGCCCTCTCCGAGACCACCAGTGCCATGGCCTGCTACGATCAGCCCGAGATGCTCGTACCCGTGCGCGAGTACGTCGACGACTTCCGCGCCCTGAAGCATAGTGCCTCCGACGTGATCGCCTCGGCGATCGTGGGGCCCGAGAACCAGGACAACTGCGGTAGCTCCGCGCGAGGGACCCGCTACCTTGCGGTCGCCAAGAGCACCGGCGGGCTCGAGGGCAACATCTGCGACGTGGAGTTCACAGAAATCATGGACAATATGGGCCTGGCGGTCGCCGGTGTGAGAGCATCGTTTGCGCTCAGCTCCTTCCCGGTGTTCGGGACCGTCGAGGTTTGGGTAGGTGACGCCGAGGAAGACGAGGCCAATTGGGTTCTTGTCCCCAGGGACCAGAACAACGGTTGGACCTACGACACCGACACCAACTACATCACCTTCAACGGCGACTCGGTACCACCCCGTGGCTCGGTCATCACCGTCTACTACGACTACGGTGGTGAGGTCGAGTAGCCACGACCTGTCGTTCGCAAATACTGCTGTAAGCAGCGGAGAATGCTGAGATTCGCCAACCGCTGATGAATGGCAAACCACACCGAATTACGTAGGTGGGTACCACAGATGGTGATGGTTCAGGGCCGCTGGGAGGCGGTTGGGGGATGCCGGCATCGCAGTCGCCGTAGATGTCGTCATCCTGGGCTTTCGAGCAGCACAGGTTCCGGTCCAGGGCTTGATGGCCACCTGATGGTGTTCGACCGGTCCTGAAGCCTACACGCGGAAGTCCGATGGTCGAAAGGCCATAATCGCATCGCGTCCCCAGCCTGGACCGCTGGCATCCACACGGCCGCCGCTGCGGCCCGCAACCATCTACTTTTCGTCATTATCCACGCCGCCAACTACGCTTATCCGTCGCCAACTAAGCCTATCCAGAGAAGTGGACTGCACTGGACTACTTCTCCGCAGTTGTAGTAGACGTCAGCACATTCCTCAATACTATCGCTCAACCGGTCATGGCCGCAATACGAGGTGCGCCTGGCCTGTCCCGAGCTTCAACGCCCGAGGCCGTGGCTCCCGGTTGACCACTCGAAGCCGAAGCCGCCCACCGCCCCGAAGACGAGGGCGAACCCGGTGGGTGCCCGCGCCCGTCACTGGCAGCAGATGATGGACGAGGGGCGCTACCCGAACATGAGCGAGCTGGCGCGGGCCGAGGGGGTGAACCCGACGGCGGTGAGCAAGGCGCTGATCAGGCAGCGGAAGACCAAGAACCGACAAGGACAGACCGGCTTGTCTACGGACCCGGCATGACATGCGGGAACCACCTTATTAAGTGCGTTTCTTCCGCGCTGTGTTTTCTATCATGGGCAGCCTTGACATGCTCGCCGATTCTGGATAGCGCCAAGACTGACTCGGAGGAACAAGCACATGGCTTCTCACTTTCGTCTTCAAGACCTGCTCTCACTGCCCGACGGCGCGCATGTTCAAGATCCCCATGACGCCATTGACGTTGGTTCTTTCAAGACCCTTGTCGTTCAGGTTCGGAAGCCTGCGCTTGCCGCTACCACCGGGATGCTCACTCTTGAGCACGCTGCCGTGAACGTCGAGGATGCGTTCACCGAAATCAACTCCAACAAGAGGTTCTCGCTCACCGCCAACGGGAACGAGGTGATGGTCTACGTGGATGTACTGAGGTTCGTCCGCTGGGCCACTACCACGGATGTCTCTGGCGGCCCAGCGAAGATCATCATCGATGTGATCGCCCGGGAGACATAGGCAGACAGGTTTTGGAGTTCGTGCCTCTACGGTTCTTCGTCCGTGCCCCGATGGCGTGCCTGAGCGTAAGTGTGCCACGCATCAATGGAAGGCAGCTGTGATCAGATTTCGAAGAACACGAGCACCTGGAAGTAGTGGCGCTACGGGCGAAAACCTTGGCCGAGAATCCTTCTTTGCGGTCCCCGTTGTGCAAAGTGGATGCGGTACGCCTGCCGAAGGAGGGGAATCCGCGGCGCTACTCAACGGAGTGGTAGCGGCTAACCTCCCACGCGGAAAAAGTACCCTTTGCGGAAGAGTTGGTCGGCCTGTTGCGCTGCCGACAACGGGTACAGTTCTTCCGAAGACCAGTACTGCTGGAAGTGCCGGTTTCAAGCCGTGCTGCGCTTCAAGCAGCGGCGCTCAGCACGGAATATCGTCCGAGTCATACGCAGAAGTGCCGGTTTCACGGCAAAGCTATTGTGATTTTCCAGGGATCAACTGCTTCGACAACAAGATAATATCTCGAGGTCTCGCCCGAGCGATTGCTGGCAGTGACGAACTGATATGCTATGGTCCAGTACCGTCAGCATACGACACTAATGGCACTCCGCTTGAGTATGTTGATGGATACATGTGGATCATGGTTGGGGATGTCCACGATTTCAGGCTGTATGTGCTCTACGAGCAGGAGGATAGTGGGTTATCCTCTTATGGCGGGTATAGTGCGGTAACGAGAATCTATGGTGCATTGAGTTCGAGCTTCAGTGTCGAGTCAGCCATCTGTTTCGCCAACTACTCATTGAACTTCTACCGAAAGAAGGCGTTTCGTACCGCACCGCTTGGCGGTAGCCGTTTGTCAAGTATCCCTGTCGGTATTGGTGAATTCGGCGTCTACACGGCCCTGTTCGGTGAACCGACAGGAGGTACATCAAGTGGCCGCATTAGTGGGTCGGCATGGATGTGGATGCACCCCACGTTTGTTGATTCTGAGTTCAATGGCGTGGAACTCATTTATGACGTTCCGGGGCTTCCTGATACTTGCGATGCGCTTGCTATCGCCCTGTTTGTGGACTACTTGCCCTATTGGCTAACGCCGTTTGTTGACTATATGGACGGTTTGGACCAGATGGAGAATGGCAAGTGGGGGACCGAGTACGCAAGTGCAGAGAGCGCTTTTCGAATCCTGCTTCGCTGTGAGGAGTTATTCTCTATGATGGCATCATGGTTTCAAGAAGAGTGCCAAAGCGCGAACTGGAACGAACTCGGTGAAGTGGACATTCCAGATGACATCCCAACAGGCGGCACGACGGGGCAGTAAGAGATGCGTACTATCCCGTGCAAGACTGCGATAGCGGTGTTTTTTTGTGGAATATTGTTGCAGGTGCTTTACACGGCGGGGTGTGTCACCGGAATGGACACGGCACAACCGTCTGATTCTGAGGAGACAATCTGCTCGGCTAGTGAAGAGGTTTGGAACGGCCTCGATGACGATTGTGATGGATGCGTTGATAATCGTCCCTTGTCGTTTTTGTGGGATGGCATGGGAAATGTCACGATAGAGGTTGTGGGCGGGGATCCGAGCGGCTATTCATTTGGATTTGTCGAAAACGCCGTGGACGGAATAGGATGGGAAGGTGAGTCATGCTTGATGGCATCGGAAGGGTGTCAACATCTCACGGCGTTCGAAGAGTTGGATAGGGCGGGTGTTACTCTACTAGTAGTTGAGAGCGAAGCTGATGTCGAGTTGGATCTCTCTACTCTGCTTTCAACTTCCCTCTACGCTGTTTCTACGAAGATACTGTGGGACAGCGCCGGAGGGTGCTACATATACGAAGTCGAGGGAATGGACTTGGGCTACTACGATGCGCTTGGTTGCTGCGTAATCAGCTCGCCGTGGTGAAGTAGCCGCCAACGTTCCTTTTGGTGATGGATGCGGGCCGGTTGCTGGCCAGGGATGCGGGCATGGCCTTCGCCGTTGATCCCTCACATCTCCAGGGCAGACTTCTGGGCCGCCACGGCTCGCCTGAGATCGACTGTCGTTCATGCTGCTCATCGCTCGAGATCGCGAGGCAGCGAGGGGGTCCACAACGTCCCCTGCCCAGCCTG
>CALGBT010000003.1 GCA_937884235.1 uncultured Pseudomonadota bacterium | reverse complement strand
GCCCATGATGGGCCGCATCGTCAAAGGCACGGATGGCGTCATCCGCAAGACTACCTCGGGACTCATTGTGGTCCCTGCTGACCAGCATCACATCGTCCGTCGCACCATGCCCGAAAACATGGAATTGCTCCGCACCGTTTCCATGTGTTGCCAGTGTCGCCAATGCACCGACCTCTGCCCCCGCTACCAACTCGGTCACGATCTCGAACCGCACAAAGTCATGCGCGCCGTGATTACTCGCAGTGAGGTCCTGCCTTCGCAAATCACTCAGGCACACATCTGCTGCCTTTGCGGTATCTGTGAGACCATTGCCTGCCCCTTGATGCTGTCCCCCCGCAACGTCTTCGCACAAATGAAGCGGGAACTCGCCAGGAAGGGGGTGAAGAACCCGCACCACCGCCAGCCGGAGACGGTTCGTCACGCCTACCCCTACACCAAGATCCCCAAGGAACGGGCCCTGGCCCGGACCGGACTGAGCAAGTACTACCAGCATCTTCATTACATCGGCCCGGCCACCGGCATCAGGCGCGTGGAAATGCTTCTATCCCAGCACATCGGAGCCCCTTCTCAGCCCGCTGTTGCCGCGGGCAGCTTCGTCAATCGCGGCGATTTGATCGCAGCTATTCCGGCAGGAGCCCTTGGGGCCAATCTGCACGCAAGCATCAGCGGCACGGTGACAGCCATAACCAACGACCGCATCATCATCGAGGCGTAGGATGAACGAACCAGCCATTGGGATCATCGAATTGAACAGTCTGGCCCTGGGCGCAGTCGTGAGCGATGCCATGGCCAAACGGGCCCCCATCACGGTCCTGGAAAGCCACCCCATTTGCCCTGGCAAATTCCTGATCATGGTGGCAGGCGAGGTTGACGACATCAAGGAGGCCATGGCCGCGGGTGAACACTACGCCAGCTACACCATGACCGATTCCACTATCATCGAGAATCTCCATCCACAGGTCCTCCCGGCAATCCAAGGGGCCAATCCGGTTGGCGAAATCTCTGCCGTCGGCCTCCTGGAAACCTGGGTCGCACCATCTTGTGTCATCGCCGCCGATGCCGCTTGCAAAGCCGCCGAAATCCGCCTCATCGAAGTACGCCTCGCCAACGGTCTGGGCGGCAAAGCATACATGACACTCACCGGCGAACTCAACGCCGTCGAAGCTGCTATCGAGGTGGCCGTCGCCGCAGTCAAGTCTGGACAGTTGATTCGCAAGGAGATCATCCCCGCCCCCCACGAGCACATCAAGCCAACGCTCTTCTAGCCTCACGTTGCATCTCACCCCCCTTTCCTGCACAATCATGCCAAGTTCAATGAGAGGAGCATCATGCGAGATCTTCTTCTTCTAGTCGCGTTTATCACACTGATTGCATGTTCAACTGGCACGTCACTGGTCACCACCGACACGAGCACGCAAGATCAGGCGGCCGGGGATTCACTGGTGCCCGTGGATATGGATGGAGCAGGTGCCGACGCACCAGTCCTCGATTTGCCCCCCGCCACAGACCAATGGCTCTTCGACGAATGGACCAAAGATACCGACGAACCAGCATGCGATTCCGGCGAGGGATGCTTCCTCGACCCCTGTGCCGAGAAAGCGGATTGCCTCTCCGGATGGTGCGTTGAACACATGGGCGACGACGTCTGCACC
>CALGBT010000002.1 GCA_937884235.1 uncultured Pseudomonadota bacterium | reverse complement strand
TCCCCGCCGTTCTAAGGCGAGGAGGGGCCATGATGAGCTTATCTGAGCGGCATTCGGCTGACGCAAGGCGCTGCGTGCCGTCATCTGCGGGGTCAGGAGTCGCCGCACACAGCCTATGGCCGAAATCAGCCCACCCAGTTATGCGTCCCTGCTCTTCTGCTCGACAAGCACATCTCTGACGAGCCCTACTTGAGACCCAGCATCATCTGGTTGGCATACTGCCAGGACTCAAAGGTCCCGGCATCGGTCCAGTCGCCTTCGAGGATGCCATATTCGAATTCGCCTAACTCGATGTAGCGGTTGTTCACAGAAGTGATCTCCAGCTCGCCTCTCTCGCTAGGGGATATTCCGCGGATGATGTCGAAGACCTTATGGTCATACATGTAGTAGCCGATGACCGCATAGTCGCTCTTCGGCTTCTGCGGCTTCTCTTCGATTTGGACAACTTGCGTCTCATCGATGGCGGCCACGCCAAAGCGCTCCGGGTCGCCAACTTTCTTGAGCAGCACACGCGCCCCGCAGGGCTGCTGCCGGAAGGCCTCCACGTGGGGCACCAGGGTACCCGTCATGATGTTGTCACCAAGGATCACGAGAAGCCGCTCACCCGCGGCAAAGGTCTCACCCAGCAGCAGCGCGTGGGCGATGCCTCTGGCATCTTCCTGCACCCGATAGGTGAATTCGCAGCCGAACTGCTTGCCCGAGCCGAGCTGGTTGACGATGTCGCCCATGTGCTCCGTGGACGTCACGATGAGCACCTGAGTAACGCCGGCCTCCACCATCTTGCGAATGGGATTGAAAATCATCGGCTCGGTGCCCACTGGCAGCAGGTGCTTGTTGGTGACCTTGGTCAGGGGATAGAGCCGGGTTCCCTTGCCGCCAGCGAGAATTATTCCTTTCATCTTAATCCCTCGCCAGAATGGGCCGCCACCACGATTCATTGGCCAGGTACCATTCGATGGTCTGTTCCAGGCCCTCTTCAAAGCGGACTGAGGGCTCAAAACCAAGTTCGTCACGCACTTTGGTGATATCCATGGCATAACGCCAGTCATGGCCCGGTCGGTCGTCAACGAAACGAATGCCATCACGGTCCCCGGCTACCGTATCAGCGATCAACTCCACGATATCGAGATTGCGCCGCTCCGCTTCACCGCCAAAATTGTAAACTTGCCCCGCCCTACCCGCTTCCGCCGCCAGCAGCACGCCGCGGCAATGGTCGCTCACATGAATCCAGTCCCGCGTGTTCTTCCCAGTGCCATAAACGGGCAGCTCCCGACCTTCTCTGGCGTTGATGATCATCAAGGGAATCAGCTTCTCGGGGAACTGGTAGGGACCGTAGTTGTTGGAGCAGCGAGTCACCACGGCGTCGAGACCGTAGGTCCGACAGTACGACGAAACCAGCAGGTCTGCAGACGCCTTGCTGGCTGAATATGGGCTGGAAGGGTCCAGCGGGGTCTTCTCGGTAAACCGGCCCGTTTCCCCCAAGGTTCCATAAACCTCGTCGGTAGAAATCTGCACAAACCGCCCCTTTCCCGCCAACCTCATCTGCTCCAGCAGATTGAAAGTACCAGTGAAGTTCGTCCGCACAAAGGCATCGGGGGCCACGATACTGCGGTCAACATGCGATTCCGCGGCGAAATTGAAGACATAGTCAGGAGCTGCCGGCAACCCTTCAAAGAACTCCCGCATGCCCTCAGCATCGCCAATGTCCGCGCGCACAAACTCGTAATTGGGTGAGTCAGCCACATCGGCCAGGCTGGCCAGGTTGCCAGCATAGGTGAGGGCATCAACATTCACCACCCGCCAGCCGGGCCGATTCTCGAACAAATAGCGCACGAAATTCGACCCGATAAAACCGCAACCACCGGTTACTATGACCAACTTGTCTGGCATGCGTTCCTTGCTCCTGAGCACCCTGTGAGGCTAGCAACCGGGGCGGGGCGTGTCAATGAGCGCGGCGCCACCATTCCACGCCCACAAGATGTCATCCTGAGCGAAGCGCAGCGAAGTCGATGGACCTCCGCGTGTCCACCTGTGCCCGCCTCTCAGTCACTATACGCAAACAGGGTGGTCAACAACTTCACGATTCTCTCGCCGGCGGCACCATCCCACAACTCAGGAACAGTGCCTCTCTTCACCTGTCCTGCTAGAAAGCCGGCAAACTCACGCCTGATGGCATCGGGGTCGGTCCCCACCAGGATATTGGTGCCTTCTTCCACGGTGATGGGACGCTCAGTGTTCTCCCTTATGGTGAAACAGGGAACGCCGAGGGCGGTGGTTTCTTCCTGAATGCCCCCGCTATCGGTCACGACGAGGGACGCATGACGCCACAACTTCAGAAAATCGGGGTAACGCAGCGGCGGTCCGATGTGCAGCCCGGGAACTTCGAGCAGCGCCTCCAGGCCGAACTTCTCGATGTTTCCCCGCGTGCGAGGATGCATGGGGAATTCCACCGGTAGACTGGCCGCCATCTCGCCCAGCACTTCCAACAGCCCGCACAGCTTCTCTGGGTCGTCAACATTTGATGGCCTGTGGAACGTCACCACCACATACGGCTGCGCGGGAGGCACCGAATCACCAGCCTTGGCCAGCATGTAGTGGAGTGTATCGATCATGACATTGCCGACGAAATGGACCTGGCTATCAGCGTGTCCCTCCCGAGCCAGATTCTCCATCCCACTCTTCTCTGTAACGAAGAGCAGGTCAGAAATGGCATCGGTCACCATGCGATTGATCTCTTCGGGCATGCGGGTGTCGCCGCTCCGCAGCCCGGCTTCCACGTGGGCGACCCGAATGTGCAGCTTCTTGGCGGTAACCGAACAGGCCAGGGTCGAATTGACATCGCCCACAACCACGACCATGTCCGGCACTTCGTCCAGACAGACCTTCTCAAAAGCCACCATGATCTTCGCGGTTTGTTCCGCATGACTCCCCGAGCGCACATCAAGAAAGTAGTCCGGTTCGGGAATGTCGAAGTCCTCGAAGAAGGTGCGGGACATCTCATAGTCATAGTGCTGCCCGGTGTGGACCAGTTTTGCATCCAACTCCGGAAAGGCCTGACAGGCACGCAACAAAGGTGCGATCTTCATGAA
>CALGBT010000001.1 GCA_937884235.1 uncultured Pseudomonadota bacterium | reverse complement strand
CTCGGCCAACCCTGCGGAGAACGGTGGTCTCACCGCTTGCATCGAGTATGGCAGTATCACTCTCGTCAACAGCGGTGGCGTGATCGGCCTTGGCAAGCCGGGGGTAATCTACGACATTGTGCCCGCCTACGGCGACGCCAGTGACGGCATCTCCAGGCAGCTCGACCCCGAGTTCTACTCCTCGGTGGCCAATGATTCCAAGGACCATTGGTGTGATGCTCCTGCCAGCAGTACCTTCTCGGATGGGCGCGGCACTCCGGGCCAGATGAATCCGGCCTGCAAGTAGCGTTGGAGTTGGTCTGGCGGGCGGCAGTGCCGGTGCTTCGGGGTCGCCTCGCGTGCACCAACGTGTATTAAGATATTTCCCTTGCCAAGGGTCTGGCGCGGATGCTAGCGTCCGGCCCGGTCCGTTGTTTGAGAACGTAAGCTGTGCTGCGCAGGCGCGCGAGTCAGGCGGGAGAAGATGCTGGAAGGCCCCGAAAAAGTAACCCTTTTTCTCGGCAACTACGGGAGTGGCAAGACCGAAGTAGCGGTCAACTATGCGCTCCATCTGGCTGCAGGAAGGCCGGCGGGTTGTGTGGCCCTGGCCGATCTCGATCTCGTCAATCCCTACTTTCGCAGCCGTGAGCCACGAGACCTCCTGGAAGCTGCCGGGGTGCGAGTCATTCTGCCCGGGAGGGAGTATCACAACGCTGATCTGCCCATTCTCGTTCCGGAAGTGCGGGCCTCCCTGACCGCTTCCACCGCCCATGTGATCCTCGACGTTGGTGGCGATGATGCCGGGGCGCGGGTTCTCGGGGCTCTCACCGATGTTCTCCCGGCAGGTAGCTACCAGGCATTGATGGTGCTCAACGGCAGCCGACCGTTCACCGGCGATGTGGCCGGCATCGAGAGGATGCGTCGTGACATTGAGCGAGCAGGGCGGATCAGGTTTACCGGCTTTGTCTCCAATACTCATTTGATGGGCGAGACGACGGTGGAGACCATTCTCTCCGGTCATCGTCTGGCTCTGGCAGCAGCTGAGGCCACGGGCCTGTTGCTGGAATTCGTCTGTGCCCCGGCCGAGTTGGTGGCCGAGGTTGCGGCGCAGGTGCGGGAGCCGGTGCTCCCCATCGTGCGCTACCTGGCCCCTGCCTGGATGATGCAGACCGGTGGCCAGAACAGTTTGGGAAAGGAACTGTTTCGACTGTAGGAGCGACCATGCCCAGGGTCAGAATCGATAGGGACCGTTGCAAAGGATGTGGGTTGTGTGTGAATAACTGCCCGCAAAGTGTCCTTGAGATGTCCAAAGAAATCAATGCCAAGGGGTACTTCTATTCGAGCCCGGTACGGCAGCACCACTGTATCGGCTGTCGCATCTGCGCCATTGTCTGCCCGGATGTGGCCATTGAAGTTGCCGTGAATGGTATCCAGTACCACTACTTTGCATACTAGGAGCCGGTGATGGGTAATAGACTCCTGATGAAGGGCAACGAGGCCATTGGCGAGGCCGCAATTCTGGCCGGTTGCCGGGCCTACTTCTGCTATCCGATCACGCCCCAAACCGAGGTCGCCGAGTATCTCGCCCGGCGCATGCCGGAGGTGGGCGGTGTCTTCCTGCAGGGCGAGAGCGAAGTTGCTGTGGCCTACATGCTTTTCGGTGCGGCAGCTGGTGGCCGCAAAGTCTTCACCACCTCTTCGAGCCCGGGCATCAGCCTGATGGCTGAGGGCATGTCTTATCTGGCCGCGGCCGAGTTGCCGGTGGTTATCGGCAACGTCATGCGCAATGGCCCGGGCCTGGGTGGGATTCTCCCCTGCCAGGCCGATTACTTCCAGGCGACCAAGGGGGCGGGTCACGGTGACTACCGTTTCCTGGTGCTGGCTCCGGCCTCAGTGCAAGAGGCAGTGGACATGATGATTCTCGGTTTCGACCTGGCCGAGAAATACCGCACTCCAGTGATGTTGGTGGCCGACGGTATGATTGGCCAGATGATGGAGCCCGTGGAGATTCCAGAGTTCGCCGAGGAACCTTCCCCGAACATCAAGGGGTACGAGGAGTGG